>NZ_JARVCO010000001.1 GCF_034531395.1 Pontiella agarivorans
AAACAGGGAGAAATGCCACAATTGATAACGCTCCGGCAATGAATGTCAGTTGTCGATTGAATAGATAAAATTGGTCATTTGGATCTGGATGTTTTTGTATAATTATTTCTGTAGGAAACCACGCATCTCTTATTGCCCAAATACATAAGAGCAACATTATTAATGTGGCCACACAGCATAAAACTTGTACAACGATATTTATAGATGGTCTGTTCATATTGTTTATCGGTCCCCAACGTTATGGATGAGCCGCCGTGCAAATGACGTTGACCGAATCGACAGGCGTTTTCACGGTAGGCTCGAACCACTGGTTGTGTATTTTTATGGAGATTTTGGATGTCAGATAAATATAGCGTAATATGCGAGGAGATAAAGTCCACCAAGCGACAGAAAGAGTGCAATGCGATCCATTCGTTTCCTGATGGCAGGGGTGTATTTATTCCTGCGGTCGTGTTCTTCCTGACGGTTCTTCTCTCGGTGTGCATCGTCAAATGTCTTGATTACAGGGATGAATCCCATGACATCATACAAATCAATGTAAATAAGAATAAGACGAATTATGCAGGAGGTGGAAATAAGGCAGGCAATTGCAATGATGGTGGCGAAGTTTTTTCCGGCAGTTGTTTGGGTGTCACAAATCAATTGGCTTGCGCCAATAAGCAGGGTGTTGGTGGTGAGCAATGATGCGTAAAGACTGCATTTCCATATTGTCCATTTGTCGCGGTAATTCGCGGCATCGGCTTGAATGTTTTCTTTTACGTGGTCTGGGAGTTCATTGTTCATATTTATTCCTGCACAACGTTATGGGTGAGTTTCGGTGAACATAAACTTTGACCGGATTAATTCCGCGTCGGCCACCGTAAACTCGAACCACTGGTTGGAAAAGACTCTGTTTTGAGCAAGTCAGTATCTCAGGTTTTCTACGTTTCTCTGCAGGTTGTCCGTGCACAGCAGGAAGTCCGTTGAAAAGCAGGTTGTCCGGTGAATTGTATGCAAATCTGATTTCATTAAATTCCATGCACCTAAGTGAGTTGTTCCAACGTTACTCATGACCCGCTTGGGAATCAGACTTTGCCTTCAAAAACGGGCGTTGTCCAAGTAGGGTCCAGGATCTGGTTGGACTCCTTGTTTCTATATGCTCCATGTTTACACAACCAACGAGCAAGTCTATCTGCTGAACCTTGCTTTAGGCAGACATCCTCTCCCCATGGAAAAATTTTACTGCGTAAAATTCCTCCTGTATCCAGATGCATAATCTCTACTTTTGTACCGTCATTTTTGAAGATCCGAATTCCATAATCATTAGGGCTAAAACATGTAAATTTGAACAACTGCATTATGGTTGGTTGAACAGTCAGAGTCTGGAAGAAATCATCAATTCCACTTTGGTCATGAATGCTGATAAGTTCTTTTTTGTCTCCAGTGCATTGGAATAAGGTAATGCTGTCAGTCTGATGATAGATATCTTCAATCTGTTGCATTGTTACTTTAGCAGGAATTATTGATGTGAGTTGAAGGATTGTCGCAACCGCAAGGAGACTGAGAGTGGTGAGAACAATGATTTTAATGATTTTTTTCATTTGTCAGTCCAACGTTAAACGTGACCCTGAGTGGATTGTGCCTCAACTTTATCAACGGGCGTTGTCACGATAGGGTCTATGTTCTGGTTGGCCGTTTTTCTTATAAGTTTGATATGCAAGAATATTACGATGATTACTGGTGTAGATAGTAAACTTTCTATTGTTACGACTGAGTGGCTTTCAGAGAGTGAAATGGCGACAACTGCGCAAATAAACAGAATATAGAAAAAGCCAAATGCAATATATGTGTTCCGCACAATGTGGTTGCGATGTAATATCCTTAGTGGCAAGAGGAGGAGAATGCAGAATGCAGTAATTATGAAGGAGATTGTCTGAACCCAAAAAGGGGATGTTCCCAGTCCAAAAACGTAGAGGAGATATAAACCGTAGATGGTAAGCAGGGAAATAATAATCCCTGTAATCCTGAGCAAGTACTCAAACAAAAATTTGATCATGTCTATTTTCATTGTTGGTCTAGTTATGTCGGTTTTAGATGCTCATTATATCACTGAAACTAAGCCAGCGTGCTTTTCCTTTTTTTAGCTCAAATTTTTTCTGAATTGAGAAAGGAATTTTGTCATCTTGAGATTCTACTTTTCCCTCGATTCTGATGGAGATGACAGGGTCGTTAATGTCGAATATTTTCTCAAACGTGTGTCTCCCTATAAACAATCCGTTTTGATTTCCAATGCAGGTTACATGCACAGGTGAGAGCTGAGTATCGAGACTTTCTTTTGTTCCCGACTCGGACTTCAAAATAATGGAGTTTATCTCGTAAGAGGAAGCTTTAGAATGCGTACAGAGCCGAGTGTGTATAGAGTATGGGGCTCTGATGTCAGATGTTAAACCAGAATTTCCGCTGTGGTCTGTTCCTATTACCTGAATAATAAAATCATTTTTTATCAATTCGTTGTTTGTGATGCCAGATTCTGGAATCGGTTGATATCTCTGCCAGTTCAGATTGCACGCGCATCCAGAGCAAAAGAGAAAAACTAGAATTATTGCTGAATGTATTATCTTCATTATCAATGAGTGGCCAACGTTAACGAGACCCTGAGCGGACATAAACTTTGCCTGATTCAACGGGCGTTGTCGCAGTAGGCTGAAGCTCATGGTTGGCAGTGTGATTTAATTTGTATTCGGTTAGATTCCACAGACCATTGGTATATGAAATAACAACCTTCTTTTTTTTACGTTTGTTCACGAATGACAACGTGTTTCCATCAATCCATGTCATTGAGTTATGCACTTCTTCTACAACGTCTTTTTCTCGTAATTTACCGAAGTAATAAACGTGTCTATCCCAATTTGGTGGAGTCAAAGTGAGGGTTGTTTTATATTCAGGAATTAACCCGTGGATTTCTCGCATCTTCAAGTTTGTTTTTATTTCCGTTGGTGATGATGGCCCATCTATTCGATCTGTGTCGAGATACGTCCAAAACCCATAAAGAACGGGGATTAGAATAAGTGAGTAAATCACCAGAAGAGTTATTTGTAATGGTTTCATTTTTATCTGCTGCCAACGTTAAAAGTGAGCCTCCTGGAACATAAACTCTGGCATGAAAAAACCGGCGTTAAACAGGTAGGCTCCAATTTCTGGTTCGATTATTTTTTAGATTTAGCCCACATGTATCCTGAAGCGAAAACGGGAATGCTAAGT
>NZ_JARVCO010000003.1 GCF_034531395.1 Pontiella agarivorans
CGGCGACGGTCTGGTCGACGGGGATGAAGTGACTGCAGGCACCGACCCGCTCTTGAGCGACAGTGACGGGGACGGACTGAGTGACGGAGATGAAGTGCATATATACAGCACCTCCCCGCTGAACACGGACACCGATTCCGATGGATTGACCGACGATCTTGAAGTCAGCAGCTACGGCACCAATCCGAATCTGGTGGACTCCGACTACGATGGCCTTTCTGACCGTGATGAGGTTACAATTCATTTAACTGACCCGCTTCATTCGGATTCGGACGGCGATAGTTTCAGTGATTCGCTTGAAATCACCAATGGCGGAGATCCGCTTGCGAGTGATCTGTGGCGGGTGGATTATATCCGGGACAACAATGAGGTTTATGATCTGTATCCGTCAAATTCAGTACTTGATATCAGTATCGGACAGGCCGGTTTTTCCGTTTCGAATAATACCGCCTGGTTATGGCTTCAGTTGGAGCAGTCGTCTGATCTGGACTCGTGGATGACGGCCGGAGATGCTGTTTTATGGAGTATTCCGGTGGATTCAAGCAATGCGTTTTACCGGGTGCGTTCGCATCACTGATGATTAAGGAAGTGGAATGGTTACTGTTCGCGATAATATAATGGATGAAGGCCAGCTTTCGTATGAGGTTGTTACAGAGCGGGCGACGTATTTATACCAGAAACGGGGGTGCGCTTTTTCGAGTCTGCTGGATTGCGACGGGAAAGACTGGATCAGCTACCGGCCGAAGGGCGGACCCAAAGGGCATTACCGCGGGATTCCGAATATGGGCTATGAGACGTTCGGACATCCGGGCTATGAAACCGGTGAAACGACGTTGCTGGAGGAATCGAAGGAGCTGGTCCGGCTTAGATCGACAGCAGATGGCGGAGCCTGGGATGTAGAGTGGACGTTTCGGTCGACGCATGCTGAGATGCGGGCGTTGAAAATTGCATCGCCGGTCTGGCTGCTTTATGAAGGTACACCGGGTGGTAAATTCCGGCCGGATCTTCAGCAGATTCTGTTTTCTGACGGAGTGCGGAAGCCGTGTTCACAAACGCAGAAGCTGGAAACACCGGATCCCAAGTGGGTGGCATTCTGCGATCCGAAAACGAAGCGCAGTATCGCGCTGGCGTACGATGGCCCGGACCGGTTTCTGGATAAATACTGGCCGATGGGCGGCAAAGGCGGCATGACGGTGTTCGGCTTCGGCCGTACGGATGAACAGGGTTTCGGGTTTCTGATTGAATCGGTTCCATTTACCTTTTCTTTTGCGCTGGTGGAGAGTACCTCTTATGAAGAGGTTTCGGCCTATGTGGAAAACTATATGCCTGTGCGGCGCTAAAGAGGGAAACGGTTTATGGCAGTCAAAGCGGTGGATTATCTGGTTATCGGTGGCGGCATCATCGGTGTGAATATGGCGCTTCACCTGAAGCGCCGGCATCCGGGAGCGTCGATCTGTGTGGTGGATAAGGAGCCGGAACTGGGACTGCATGGGAGCGGACGGAACAGCGGGGTGTTGCATGCCGGGTTTTATTATACGGCCAACAGTCTGAAGGCGCGTTTTACCCGCGATGGAAACGCGTTGCTTAAGGATTATATACGCGAACATGAACTGCCGCTGAATGAATGCGGTAAGCTGGTGGTGGCGAAGGATGAATCGGAAATTCCCACGCTGGATGAGCTGCATAAGCGGGGGTTGGCCAATGGCGTGGAGCTGATCAAAATCACGGAAAAAGAAGCCCGGGAAATCGAGCCTCGTGTGAAGACCTGCCAGTATGCGCTGTGGAGTCCGAATACGGCAACGGGCGATCCGAAACCGGTGATGGCTCAGTTCAGAAAAGATGCCACGGAAATGGGGATCGAGTTCCAATGTTCGGAACCGTTTGTAAAATGTGATGGAAACCGGGTGTGGACCCGAACGCTGGAGTTTGACGCAGGCTATGTCGTCAATGCAGCCGGTCTCTATGCCGATCGTGTGGGTCACGCTTTCGGGTTCGGCAAAGAATATGCGATTCTCCCGTTTAAAGGGCTCTATCTGAAATCGAATGAGCCGGTCGGCAGTTTTAAAACCAACATTTATCCGGTGCCGAATCTGAATAATCCTTTTCTCGGAGTGCATGTAACGGTGACAGCGGACGGGCATCATAAAATCGGTCCGACGGCGATTCCGGCGTTCTGGCGCGAGCAGTATAAAGGAGCGGATAATTTTAAGTTCGGAGAGCTCTGCGAAACGACCAGCCTCGGCACACAGCTGATGATGAAGGCTGATTTTGATTTCCGGCGTCTCGCCCGCGAAGAACTGAAGAAATATAACCGGGCTCATCTGGTTGAACTTTCCCAGTCGCTCGCAACAGGACTTGAACGTTCAACGCTGCAGAAGTGGGGACCTTCGGGCATTCGTGCACAGTTGCTTAACCTGAAGAAAAAGAGTCTGGAAATGGACTTCCTGTTTGAGGGCGATGAAAAATCGTTTCATGTGCTTAATGCGGTTTCGCCGGGGTGGACATGCTCGATTCCATTCACGGAATATATGGTCGACGAAATGGAAAAAATGCAGGGATAAACAGAAAGGGAGCAGGAATATGAAGGCAGTCATTCTGGCGGGCGGCTATGGCACACGGATCAGTGAGGAAAGTGCAGTCCGGCCGAAACCCATGGTGGATATCGGTCCGGAGCCGATTATCTGGCATATTATGAAAACCTATGCCCATCATGGGATCACTGATTTTATCGTGGCATGCGGTTATAAAGGCAATGTGATCAAAGAGTACTTTTCAAAAATTTTTCTCTCCGAGGCGGACGTCACCTTCGACCTGGCGAACAATACCATTGAATATCACCGTTCCCGCGTCGAATCCTGGCGGGTTACCTGCGTTGATACCGGGCTCAACAGCATGACGGGCGGTCGTCTGCGGCGCGTTCGCGAATATCTTGATGATGAAACTTTCTGCATGACCTACGGGGACGGGGTTTGCAATATCAACATTTCCGACGAAATTGAATTTCATAAAAAAACGGGGCGTAAAGCCACCATGGCCGCGGTGCAGGCTCCGGGGCGGTTCGGCGCGTTTACGCTGGGTCCGGATCAGGTGGAAGTGGAGCATTTTCAGGAAAAGCCGGATGGTGACGGTGCCTGGATTAACGGCGGTTATTTTGTGCTGGAACCGGACGTGATCGATTATGTGGATTCCGATAATATGGTGTGGGAGCGGGAGCCGCTTCAGCAGCTGGCACTGGCCGGAGAGCTTAATGCCTACCGTCATGCCGATTTCTGGCATCCCATGGATACCCTGCGCGACAAGCATGTGCTCGAAGAGCTGTGGGCTTCCGGTAAAGCGCCATGGAAAGTCTGGCAGGATTAAGGAGTTGAACAATGATTTTTAAAGAAGCTCCTCTGAAGGATGCATGGATTATCAGACAGAGTCCGATCGGTGATGACCGGGGATATTTTGCCCGCGCGTTTTGTGAAAAGGAGTTTGCGGAACATGGAATTCCTACGGGGTTCGTGCAGGTGAATACCTCATTCAGTAAAGATGTCGGTACACTCCGAGGGTTGCACTGGCAGACTGCCCCAGCACCGGAACCTAAATTCATGCGCTGCACCCGCGGGGCGATTTACGACATCATGGTGGATATGCGCCCGGAATCGCCGACGTATCTCCAGCACTTCGGAATCGAGCTGACGCCGGAGAATCAGACGATGGTTTATGTGCCGGCTTTTTTTGCCCATGGTTTCCTGACGCTGGAACCTGACAGCCAGTCGCTCTACATGGTCGGCGGTTATTATACGCCGGAATGTGAGCGGGGGGTGCGCTATAACGATCCGAAGCTGGGGATCAAATTACCCATTGAACCGAACGTCGTCAGCGAAAAGGATTTAAGCTGGCCTCTGCTGTAGACAGGTATTTTGAAACTGAAAAAGCCCGGTTGTCATGACCGGGCTTTTTTGTTTTCCAGAGACTGGAAGATCAGATGTTGCTGCTTTCCACCAGCAGGCGGTGGGAGAGGACGGCGAGTGAGGAGGCGAGTTCTTCGCGCTGAAGGATGACGTGGGCGGGAACGTCGAGGCTGGTAGGGGTGAAGTTCCAGATGGCGCGGATGCCGCCTTCGATCATTTTATCGGCCACACCCTGCGCCACTGAAGCGGTGACGGTCAGGATTCCGATCTGTACATGCATCCGGCGGGCGAGCTCCGGCATTTTTGCAATATCGAGTACGGTTTTTCCGTGTACTTCGGTGCCGATGATGGCGGGATTGTTGTCGAATGCGGCAACGATCCGCATACCGTGCTGTTCAAATCCTTTGTAACCGAGCAGGGCGGTGCCCATGCTGCCGACGCCGATCAGAAAGGCATCGGAAGTGTTGGACCAGCCCAGAAACTCTTCAATGGCGGAGATGATTTCATCCATCGGGAAGCCCAGCCGCGGGCGGCCGACGGCACCGGTAATGGCCAGGTCTTTGCGGACTACGATCGGATCGAGTCCCAGCTCTTTGGCGACGACCGTGCCGGAGGCATATTCCTCCCCGCTTTCTTTCATTTTCCGTAGTAACCGTAAATAGAGCGGCAGGCGTTTCAGGGTCGGCACGCCTGCAGTTTTTCGTTCCATTTGACTCATTAAAATTCTCCAAGTAATTGTGATAAATCGTACCAGTCTGGGTCGATATCCGTCAATCGATACCTGAGGTTCGATCCGAGACAACCATATCCGTACCGAACCCCGGAGTATTATGTACATAGTTTGCATAAATATCGATCATATGCAATCGATATAAATATATCCTAAAATGAGTTGCGTTCAAATACCGGTTTGCCTATAGATCGCGGCCTTGTTCGTCATTTTTGGATCATATCAGGGGTGAATATTGATCATGCATACAGGTATTCGGCCGTATAATTTCTTAATTTCGGTTCCCTTCTTTCCTGTAATTCATGAATATATTCGGCAGACAACGTTAACTTAGGAGTGAATAAATGGACAAAGCGTGGGACGGTTTTCAGGGGACGATCTGGAAAGAAAAAGTGGATGTGCGGGATTTTATTCAGGCGAACTATACGCCTTATGAGGGCGACGGCTCTTTCCTGGCTCCGGCGACGGACGCGACGTCCAGCCTTTGGACGCAGGTTTCCGACCTGATGAAAGAAGAGCTGAGCAAAGGTATTCTGGATGCGGATAGCGATCGTCCTTCCACGATTATCTCCCATGGCGCGGGTTTCATTGATCAGTCGCTGGAAAAAATTGTAGGCCTGCAGACGGATAAACCGCTGAAACGGGGGATTATGCCGAACGGCGGTCGTCGTATGGTGGAGATGGGGCTCGATGCTTACGGATACCACTTTGATGATCAGGTTAATGAGTTTTATAAGAAGTTCCGGAAAACACACAATGATGGTGTGTTTGATGCCTATACGCCGGAAATGCGCGCAGCGCGGTCGGCCGGAATTGTGACGGGTCTGCCGGATGCGTATGGCCGCGGCCGGATCATCGGCGATTATCGCCGCGCAGCCCTGTATGGTGTCGATTTTCTGATCAAAGATAAGCTGGCCCAGAAAGCCGAAACCGATCTCGGTGCAATGACCGAAGAGGTGATCCGCGAGCGGGAGGAACTGTCTGAGCAGCTGCGGGCTTTGGAAGAGCTCAAAGCGATGGCCGAAACGTATGGTTTTGATATTTCGCGTCCGGCATCAACGGCGCAGGAAGCAATTCAGTGGACCTATCTGGCTTATCTGGCGGCAACCAAGGAGCAGAACGGTGCGGCGATGTCGCTCGGCCGCGTTTCCACGTTCCTGGATATTTACATTGAACGTGATCTCGCGAACGGCGTGATTACAGAAACTGAAGCGCAGGAGTTTATTGATCACTTTGTTATGAAGCTCCGCATGATTCGTTTTCTCCGTACGCCGGCTTACGATGAGCTCTTTTCCGGTGATCCCACCTGGGTGACGGAATCCATCGGAGGAATGGGCACGGACGGCCGTCCGCTCTGCACCAAAAGCAGTATGCGTTTTCTGCATACGGTCTACAATCTGGGTCCGGCGCCGGAACCGAATCTGACGGTGCTGTGGTCTGAAAAACTGCCGTCGAATTTCAAGGATTTCTGCGCGAAGGTCTCTATTGATACCAGCACGATTCAGTATGAAAATGATGATCTGATGCGTCCGAAATTCGGTGATGACTATGGAATCGCCTGTTGTGTTTCGGCGATGCCGATCGGCAAACAGATGCAGTTTTTCGGTGCGCGCTGTAATCTGGCGAAGGCGTTGCTGTATGCGATCAACGGTGGTGTTGATGATAAGAGCGGAAAACAGGTGGGGCCGGACTTCGGCAAAGTTGAATCTGACTACCTCGATTACGATGAAGTGATGGAGAAATTTAAAAAGACGCAGGCCTGGCTCGCGGGGCTCTATCTCAACACGCTGAATGTTATTCACTACATGCACGACAAATATGCCTATGAGCGCATTCAGATGGCGTTGCATGACCGCAAGGTGCACCGTACGCTCGCCGGCGGAATTGCCGGGCTTTCGGTGGTGGCCGATGCCTTTTCCGCCATGAAGCATGCTAAAGTTAAAGTGATCCGTAATGAAGAGGGGATTGCGACCGACTATGAGGTCGAAGGCGATTATCCGGCTTATGGCAATAACGACGACCGCGTGGATTCTATCGCCTGCGAACTGGTTGAAGGCTTCATGGCTGAGCTTCGCAAACATCCGACCTACCGGAATTCCGAGCCGACGATGTCGATTCTTACGATTACATCAAATGTGGTGTACGGCAAAAAAACCGGAAATACGCCGGATGGACGTAAGGCGGGCGAACCGTTTGCTCCGGGGGCGAATCCGATGCACGGGCGGGATGTGAAAGGATCGGTTGCTTCGATGGCTTCCGTGGCAAAACTGCCGTATGATGATGCGGAAGACGGGATTTCCTATACCTTCTCCATTGTTCCGAAAGCATTGGGAAAAACCGATGAAACGCGGGTGCAGAATCTGTCGGGACTGATCGACGGCTATTTCCTGGAAACTGGACAGCATATCAACGTCAACGTATTCGACCGCGAAATGCTTGAAGATGCCATGGAAAAACCGGAGCTCTACCCCCAGCTCACCATTCGTGTTTCCGGCTATGCCGTGAACTTTACGCGTTTGACCCGCGAGCAGCAGCTTGATGTGATCAACCGCACCTTCCACGAACGGATGTAGCTGAAAAACAGAGATTATAAAGAACGCGAAGGAGTGACGGCAATTTTGTTTTGCGCCCTTCGCGTTCTTCTGTTCAATTCATTCCATGACGTTACAGGAAGCCAGAGAAGTTCGCGGGCGTATCAGCACTTTTGAAAGCTGCGGGACGGTAGACGGTCCGGGGCTGCGTACCGTGGTGTTTATGCAGGGCTGTCCGTTGCGCTGTCTCTATTGTCATAATCCGGAAACCTGGGAATTCGGCGGCGGCGATGAATGTACGGCCGGTGAGGTTTTCGACGAAATCAGCAAATATCGTAATTTCTGGAAAACATCCGGCGGCGGCGTCACTTTTTCCGGAGGAGAGCCGATGAGCCGGCCGCGGTTTCTGGAAGCCCTGCTGATGCTTTGCCGGGAAGAGGGGATTCACACGGTGGTCGACACCAGCGGTTTCACACTGATTACCGAGACCGTCAGACGGATCGTTGAGCTGACCGACCTTTTTCTGCTGGATATCAAAAGCGTGAATGCCAACATGCATCAGATCATTACCGGGGAATCGAATAAAAACACCATGGCATTTGCTGAATACCTGGCGTCGGTCGCGAAACCGGTCTGGATGCGCTACGTCATCGTTCCGCGTCTCAATGATCGTGTCCACTGTCTGGAAAAAATGGCGAAATGGGCCAGGGCACAGGGCAACATCGAAAAAGTTGAACTGCTTCCGTTTCATAAGATGGGGGAGTGGAAGTGGAAAAAGTATGAACTTCCATACCGTCTTTCCGAAACCTGGGAGCCGGGGGCTGAAGAGGTGAAGCAATATGCCGATATTTTCCGCGCCGAAGGTCTGGTGGTAGACTAGATTCCAAGGGTTGGAAAAAGGGAACGGCGCGGGGCAGTGGTGGCAAAAACACTGCCCCGCGCCGTTTTGTTGCGGGAGTTGGAGTAATCCCAGAATACAGGCGAATAACAAAATACGGGGTTATTCAGCGGTGTATATGCGTTAAAAGATATAAAAATATCGATATAAGTCAACCGTATAAACGATATTTTTATATCGAAACAGGTTCGTCCGTTCGGCGGTCGGTCATCGTTGGGCTTTCATCGCACAGTCTGGCGAGTTCCTTAAGGGCGATTCGCGGATTTCCGATGGTTCCGGGGCCGGCAATACAGCCGCCTTCACACGACATCACTTCCACAAAATTACCGGGGCAGGTTCCGGAGCTCCATTGTTTCATTCGGAGCAGGCTCTTTCGGTCTATTCCATCCACCTGCACCGGTTTCATGAGCCGCCGGCAGTCAGGCAGAGCCGCTTCGACGGCTTTCGTCACACCCCGGCTGGCGGCAAACCCTCGTCCTTCACGAGAAGGCTCGGCCGAAAAGGAGGCCGCTTCGCATTCGAGCACATCCACTTCAGCCCCCACCAGCATGGCCCCGAGTTCTTCGAAGGTCAGCACGAAATCGACGTCCGGATTTTTCCGGGCCTCGACGCGTTTTGCGATGCATGGGCCGATGAATACGGTTATTGCCTCGGGATCTTTTTTCCGGACATTGGCGGCGGTGTAGGCCATCGGAGTGGGGGTGTCCGAAACATAGGGTTTAAGCTCCGGGAGATGTTTTTCCACGGTTTCAATATAGGCCGGACAGCAGGAGGTGGTCATGAACGCTTCGCCGCCCGTTGTTCTTTCGAGCCATTCCGCACTTTCATGCAGCGCGGTTTGATCAGCGCCGGCGGCCACTTCCACCACATCGGAAAAACCGATGGTTTTGAGTGCGGTAATGAGTTGCGGCAGTGTGCCGGGCAGCTGGCCGGCAACCGACGGCGCAATCATGGCGACGGCATGACGGCTTTGAAGCGCCTTGAGCACATCAATCATCTGGGAGAGGTCGGTGATGGCGGCAAAGGGACATTCGCGCAGGCATTTTCCGCAATACGTGCATTTGGTGCGGTCGATCAGTTCCCGACCGGTTTCAGGATCTTTGGTAATGGCACCGACAGGGCAGGCTTCTTCGCATGGAATGGGAATGTGAATGATGGCATGATAGGGACATGCTTTCATGCAGAGTCCGCAGTTCACGCATTTTTCGGGATTGAGCCAGGCTTTGCCTTCGCGAAACTCGATGGCTTTTTTGGGGCAGACGGTTTCGCAGGAGCGTGCAAGGCAGCCTTTGCAGGCATTGGTGGCGGAATACTGCGTGGTCACGCACGCGCTGCAGGCGACATCGATGACGGTCAGTACCGGGTCGGCGGCTTCTGTACGCCGCAGGGCATTTTCAAAATAGGCGCTAATCGGTTTCAGTTCATCCGTTTCATTTTCCACGCTGTAGCCGAGAGCGGCCATGGTGCGGTATTTCAGGACGGCGCGATCTTTATAGATGCAGCAACGGGAGGCATTCCGGGCCCCTTTCAGCCGCATGCTGATCGGGATGCGGTTAATGGTGTCGGCGGGCTGGTCGGCAAAAAAAGCCCGGGCAACGCGAGCCAGAATTTCTTTTCGGAGGCGGTTGGCCTTGTTGTCGTGGAACATTAGTCCGACTCCAGTCCAATTTCTTCACGCACGGCGCGGAGCAGTTTGTTCAGCGTTGCATCGGAAATTATACGGTCGTTCACGCGGGCAAACGGAGCTTTTCCGTTTTTTTCATCGCCGCAGAGGCCCAGACAGTGGGAACCGGTCAGAGTGACGTGGCCGGCCGTCACCGGATCAAGCATTTCATCAAAAGTCAGCAGGTGGGCCCCGCCCATCAGATGGCAGGCGGTGCCGGTACAGATCGAAACATTCACGGTTTTCATATGAACTCCAGGGTTACTTCTTTCAGGTAATGCTCTTCCAGAACCGTTGCGATGCGCCGCAGCAGGCTGCGCCGGATTTCCAGTTCCATCGGGAGGCTGGGATCCTGATGGGCCTGGTTGATCCGGGTGCCGACGAGCAGGTGGATGAGGTCGGAGTTGAGCAGGTGTTCGCAGAGCAATGTGGCGGCATTCTGTTGAACCGGCCTCTTTTTTTTCTCCAGCAGGTTCAGAACTTCGGTCAGGGTAAGAATGCCTTCCGTCACGAGGTCGATACCGTCCAGTGTTGAAACCGGGGGCAGGGACGAACGTTTAAAGCGGAAGAGGTCGGTTTGGATTTCGCGCTTCAGTTCGCGCGCAACAATATCTGCTGAGGTCCCGCCGCTGACGATTTTGGTGCCGTCGAACCGGCGGATGATTTCGGCATATTCCCGGTCTTTTTTTTCCGAGAACGGCGGGCCCGAGGCGAGCAGGGTTCTGCGCGGAGTCCGGAAATAAAGCACGCCCGAAGTAATGTCATCGCAGGCCTGGTATCCGGTTTCGAGCTGGAGGGCGGCCTGTACAATGGAGCGGGCAAGCCGGCGGGCGGAAATTGATGTGTCGTTCTGAACCTGCTCTTCGGTATACGCTGTGCAGCCGCTGAGCCGCCAGCCCAGCGGATACTTTGGGGAGCCCATGCCGGCTTCAGTCACACCGTCGCTGAAAAAAATGATACGGTCCTCCGGCTGTGCAGTGAAGCGGCTGACGCGCAGCTTTCGGTAATCATCCTGATCGCCTGCAAATTCACGGCATGGCACCTTAACCGCTTTTCCGTTTCGAAGCAGGATAAACGGGGGGTTGCCCTGCTCAACAATCTGTACGAAACCGTCCGGATGGCAGTCGATCACCGTAAACGTGGCGTAAGCAATACGCCGGACCCGGCAGACCGGCAGCGAGTTCATGATGATCTGGGCGTAATGGACAAAGTCCGTATAGGAATCCGCAAACTTAATAGCCATGCTCGCCGTCATGTTGGCGAGGATATTCGCCTTTACGCCACTGCCGAGCCCGTCGGACAGCACGGCCAGCAGGCGGTGACTCTCCGGATCTTTCTGCACCATGAATGCATCGCCTGCAGTATGTTCCGAGGCTTTGCGCACCTGATAGAATTCCAGTTCTGTGAAGAGATTTTTCATCGGCGGGATTGGTGGGATTCCGGAGCGTCGGCGTAGTCGTCCGCAATGGAGCGCAAGAGAATTTCGGTATCGGCCATGTGTTCGCCGAGTTTGCAGGCAATGTCCTGTACTGCGGCCATATTTTTATCAATCACCTCACGGGCTTTCTGGGCAATGAGTTCACGCCGGTATTCCGTCTGGGTTACATCGAGCAGGGTGGCTCCCACCGTTTTTCCGGTTTCAATCGGAAAGATGCTCACTTTAAGGAGCCGGTCGTCAAATCGCAGGGTATCGGAATGGTATTCCCGCCCCGTTTGGTTCACGTGGTCAAACAGGGAGAAGAAGGGCAGAATTTTTCGAAGATCGGCACCTTCAAGGCCCGGGCGGGCCTCGTAAGCCAGCCGGGTTCCCTCGCCGGCCAGCATGGCAAAGTTTTCGTTACACTCAATGACCCGCAGCGCATCGTCCACAATTACAACGCCCGACGGCATGCAGCGCAGGAGGGCATTCGCCTTTTTCTGCGCCTGTTTGCGGAGATAGGACAAACACATATCGGGCTCGGCTTTTCCTTGAAGCAGGGCCGCGGCAAAAGTCCGGCAGGTTTCATAGCCGCAGCCGCCACAGTTCAGTTCGTCTTCCGGTTTATGTTTCCCAACGCGCTCAAGTGCGGTGCGCAGGTCCGATTCCGACGCGGCGGCCGGAGCCGGCGGAGCGGCGGAAAAGGTGTGGCGGACCGCTTCTGCGGGTGCGGCCGGGCGCTTCATTTCGGTGTTGCGGCGGATGGCCAGTTCCCCGGTGAGCAGGGTATGGCGGGCTTTGGTCTGCGGACCGCCGATACAGCCGCCGGGGCAGGCCAGTGCTTCCAGAAAAACCGGTACATCGAGCGATTCAGTATCGAGATTTTCCAGGGTTTGTAAAATGGCATCAATGCCGCTCATGGCGAGCAGCTCCGTGTCCGGAAGGTCGTAATCCTCCAGTGTTTTGTTCATACCGCCGACGACGGGATAGAGTGCGCCGTGTGCGGCCGGTTCGGGCTCAAAAACCGCGGGTTCGACCTCTTCCGGAATAATGCCGCATTCATCCAGCCATTCAGCAGTTTCCTGAAATGTAAGGGCAATATCGGTGAGCCCGTCAAAGGCATCGCTTTCACATTTTTTTGCAATACACGGGCCGATAAATACGACGGCGGTATCCGGTCCGTAATGCGCTTTCAGCAGCCGGGCATGCGCCTGCATAGGGCTGAGCAGGGAGGAGAGGCAACCGGTAAATTCGGGGCGGTATTTTCTGATATGGTCTACGACCACCGGGCAGGCGGTGGAGATATGCAGCCCCGGCGCAGCGTGTTTCAGCGATTCCGCGATGGAGTGCGTTACCGCTTCGGCCCCGAGCGCGGTTTCGCTGACGGCATAAAATCCAAGCTGCTTGAGGGCACCGGCAAGTGCGCCCGGAGCTGTGTCCGGCCATTCCCCCGCATACGACGGGGCAAGCGATGCTATGACTTTGTCTTTGCGCTGAAGCAGGTTTTTGGTGCGGGCAACGTCGTTTCTTACCTTTTTCGCCCCTGCCGGGCAGGTATGTACGCAGAGGCCGCAGGCAATGCAGCGTTCGGGAATCACCGTGGCGTGTCCGTTTTCAATTTTAATGGCTTTGACCGGACAGTGCCGCACGCATTTGTAGCAGTCGCGGCAGTCGGTCTTTTCAGTATAGATGGGATATTGACGGTTCATAATTTAGGCGATTTCTGCGGGTTACTGTGGGTCCGAACATTGGAAAATATCTTCGTGCCATCATGGCGATGGCAGCGCATCTGAAAAATAGTGTTCCAGCAGATCGAGCAGGGTGCCGGTATCGAGTTCATGATGAAGGTTTCCGTTGATTTCAATATTGGGTCCGCATCCGCATTTGTCGCGGCAACGGCAGCCTGAAAAAGTGATCTCGGCGGCAATGCCGTTGCCGTGCAGATAGTTTTCGATCAGTTCCAGATGCTCGCGGTTGCCGCGCGCAAAGCATGAACTGCCCATACAGATAATGATGCTGTTTTTCATGGTTTTCCCCGGAAATACATAAGCGCAATAAGGGTATTATCGAATCGATAAAAGTCAATCGATAATATTAGAATGATATGGATCATATTCGGGAACCGGGGTTTTTATTTGCGCAAAACAGTACGTTTCTTCACCATGCCGGGCTTATGAAAGCCATCGATCAGCTGAAAGATATTCCAGTCCTTGGAACTTCTGATATCCACATCTGGGGTGCTGAAGTGCCCCGGTGCCTGGGAAAACTCCAGGCATTGGAAAAGGTGCTTTGTCGGGAGGAGCGCGAAAAAGCGGATCGGTTCCGGCGGGAAACGGATCGGAACTCGTCGATCGTTGCCCGCGGGGCACTGCGTATCCTGCTCGCGGCCTATACGGGATATGCTGCGCCCGAGATCAGCTTCGGTTATTCAAAAAACGGGAAGCCCTTTCTTGTATCGCCTGCTTCCGGAGCCATCGGCTTCAATGTTTCCCATTCCGGCGACTGGGTGGTGCTGGCTTTCGGCCGGGAGCGTCAGGTGGGGGTGGATGTGGAAAAAATCCGCCGTGAAATGGATGTGCTGTCGATTGCCTCGCGCTATTTTACCCCGGAGGAAACCCGGCGTATTGAAGCGGCTGAGGATGTGCATGGACTGTTTTTTCATCACTGGGCCCGAAAAGAAGCTTATGTGAAAGCCATCGGTTCCGGGCTGTTCCGCGAGCTTTCCTCGTTTTCGGTGCCCAACGAAGAGGGTGAAAAAGACGGCTGGTTTTTCCAACGGCTGGAAGCGGGGAGCAGGTATGCTGCAGCTGTTGTGACTGACAAAGCGATCGGTGGTATGCCATGCTTTGATTTTGGAGGTTTAAATTGGGTCAGTTGAAAAATACATTTTCGTGGTCGTTCAGTGCATCGGAGGATTTTGAGCAGTGCCGTCGGCGGCGCTACTGGAGTAAATATGCGATGTGGGGCGGCTGGGCGCGGAATGCGACCGAGGAGCAGAAGACGGCGTATCGGCTGAATAAAATGGACAACCGCTGGGGATTAATGGGGCAGGCGGCGGAAAATGCCATTATGTGGGTGCTGCGGCAGCATCAGGCCGGTAAATCAGTGACGGTGGACGATGCCTGGAATACCATTGCCCGCCCGTTCATGACCAAAAAATGGAATGAGTCGCTCGAAGGAAACTGGCGGACGAGCCCGAAACAGTTCTGCTGCCTGAGGGATCACTATTACGGCAAACTTTCCGGCGAAGAGGAGAAAGAGGCCAAGCGGGCGCTGGCGGCCCAGATCCGTAACTGCATTCAGAATTTTATTGATCTCGTGCTTCCAAGGGTTGGAAATGTTCAGCCGCAGCAGGAATTCCGTATCGCCACACCGGAAACGGGCGGAGATGTGGAGCACTTCATTTATGAAGGGGTGAAGATTTATTCGATTCCTGACTATGCCTATAAAATCGGCGATGAAGTCCATATTCACGACTGGAAGGCCGGTAAGATAAAAGCCGATCAGCATAAACTGCAGCTTTCGCTTTATGCGCTGTGGGCAATCGTGAAATACGGCGCACAGCTGGATAAAATTTTTCTTTATGTTGAATACCTTAATGAAGGCCAGGTGCTGCCGTTCCAGATTACGAACGAAGAGCTTGAAGAAACAAAGCTGCTGATGAGTGATTCCGTGGGGGCGATGACCGAATATCTGGTGGATGAAGATCGCGAAAAAAATGAGCCGCTGCCCAAAGAGGAGTGGGAGCTGACCCTTGATCCGGCCAATTGCGGGATGTGCGATTTCTATGAACTCTGCAAGCCGGAACTGGATGGATTGGGCGGATAGTAACTTTTTTCACTTTTTCCCGTTGACCGTCTGAAGGGTTCTCTATACATTCCCCACTTCTTTCGCGAGAAAGACCGCTTTTAAAGCGCACCCGTAGCTCAATTGGATAGAGCACCTGACTACGAATCAGGAGGTTTCAGGTTCGACTCCTGACGGGTGCGCCACTTTTTTGCCCGCATCGGTTTCCGGTGCGGGTTTTTTTGTGTCCGGTCTATGGTGCGGCTTTGTTTTTAGCATTTTGTTTGTTGATCGTCTTTTGCTACCTTGTAACGATTTTTTATCAGGAGCCGGTAATTTTCCGGATGCAGCCGTGGGGAGGAAGCGGGTTGCAAATGGGGCGGAGAAGAATGATTCAGAGTGGGAGTGTTCGATATGATGCATAAAGGATTGTTTTCCGGGTTTTGTTTAATGATGGGGGTTGCGGTGATGGCGCAGAATGAAATTAAACTTTGGAACGGCGATATGCCGGGGACCGGTGCGGAAAAATCGGAAGAGCTGGCCCCGGATAAAGGGGATGATGTTATTCGGCTGACGAATGTCAGTGAGCCGACGTTGCAGTTGTTTATGGCGAAGTCGGAAGATTCGGTGCCTTTTGTGATTATCTGTCCCGGTGGCGGCTACAGCATTCTGAGCATGAATTCGGAGGGAACGGAGATTGCGGAGTGGCTGAATTCCATCGGAGTTTCGGCGGCGGTATTAAAGTATCGGGTTCCGGGAAATCGCACTGGTGCGCTGGCGGATGCCAAACAAGCGGTGAAAATGGCTCGGGAGCATGCTTCCGATTGGAAAATCGATCCGCGGAAAATCGGGATGCTGGGTTTTTCGGCCGGCGGACATCTGACGGCGGCGTGCAGTAACTCTGAAACCCGGCCAGATTTTTCGGTGCTGGTTTATCCGGCCTATCTGTTCAAAAAGGGCGGAATTGAGCTGGTGGATGAGGTTCGGGTGGATGCCGAAACACCGCCGGCGTTTGTGGTGCAGGCAAAGGACGATAAAAAATATTATCGCAGCACGTTGGCGTACACGAAGGCTTTGGATGCGGCCGGCGTGGAAGTGGAATCGCATCTGTTTGCGCGGGGTGGACACGGCTTTGGCATGCGCGACCGCGGGCATCCGGTACATACGGTGTGGCCGGTGCTCTGTGAAGCGTGGATGCGCGATACCGGAATTTTAGAACAGTAAACGGAGAGTGAATATGAATCGCAGGTTTTTTATAGGTGCAATGGGCGCGGCGTCGGTCGCACTTGGAGCGGGCCGGATTGCGCCGGTTTCTCCAAAATATGTTTTTTTGCTGATCGGTGACGGAATGGGCGGGGCCCAGCGCGAAGTGGCGGAGCGGTATGCCCGGGCAAAGTATCCCTCGCGGAATCCTGTTCTGAGTATGAACCGGTTACCTGTCAGGGGCATGGCGTCGACGAATGACATTGCCGGAAAAGTGACCGATTCGGCGGCATCCGGAACCGCTTTGGCCTGCGGAGAGAAAACGCTGAATGGTACTGTCGGTTTGGGACGGGATCTGAAATCGCCGTTGCGGTCGATGGCGTATGATGCGCAGGAAGCAGGGATGAAAGTGGGGATTGTCACGTCCGTGCCGATCGACCATGCGACCCCGGCTTGTTTTTATGCCCGGGTTCCAAAGCGGAACATGTATTACGAAATTACCGAACAGCTGCCGCAGACCGGGTTTGATTATTTTGCAGGAGAGCCGTTGTTGGGCCGGGGCAGGGCCAAAGGGAAAACTGCGCCGGATCAACTGCTTGAGGCCGGCGGGTATCGGCTGGTGAAAACCCGCCGGGAATTTGATGCATTGCAGGCGGGGGACCGTAAAATCGTCGTTGAGCATAAAATGGGCTATGCCATTGATGGCGGTCAGGAATTTCCGCTGGCCGATTTAACCCGTAAAGGCATTGAGCTGCTCGATGGCGAACCGGGATTTTTTATGATGGTGGAAGGCGGTAAAATCGATTGGAGCGGTCACGCGAATGATCTGGCGACCAATATCCACGAAACGCTGGCGTTTGATGAGGCGGTGGCGGCGGTGATGGAATTTTATGAAAAACATCGAGACGAAACGTTGGTGGTTGTGACGGCGGATCATGAAACGGGTGGGCTTGAGCTGGCATCTCGGTCGCCGAAAATGGTTGAGGTGGTCGATGCTCAGGAATCCCGGGGTCAGAAATATGTGGATGAGGTGGGCGTCTGGAAAAAACAGGGTTCTGTTTCGGCGGGAACCGCCTTTGATCGGCTGGTTGGTGATTTCGGTCTTTCCGATCTGACATCTGATTCAGCCGAACATATCCGCAAGGCGGTGGAGCAGACGTTTAAGAGCCGTGAAAAAGACGCCCGCGACCCGGAAATTCAGAAAATGTACGGCAAGCGGAATGCAGCGGTGACCAGCTGCCTGCATGCGCTGGCTGAATGCGCCGGAGCGCGATGGACCAGTTATCAGCACACTGCTGCGCTGGTGCCGACCACCGCCGTTGGTGTCGGAGCGGATCAGTTTGCAGGTGAATACAGCAATGCGGATATAGGCAAGTGCCTGAAGGGGTTAATGCAGGGATAATCCTGTCGGTGTGCTGATGATTTTTTTACTACGAAATACACGAAGCCGTGCGATCGGATTCTTTTCGTGTATTTCGTGGTTTTGTTATCCCCATAGTTTGGGGGGATAAATTCCGCTGTCGTGCATTTTTTTGAGTGCTTTGACGACGGCTGGGCGGTCTTCGGGGTAGGTGACGCCGAACCACTGGGCATCGGAACTGAGAATCTTAATTTTGGTTTCGCCGTTGTTCATCATGCGGGTGACGATGTCGGGGATGTACCATTCGGATTTCAGTTCGCCGCCTTTAACCTTTAGAAATTCGATGAACCGTTCTTCCAGGGTTTGGAAGAATTCCGGCGCGAATCCCCAGAAGTTCATGGAGACGATTTCGTTGCCGGTCATATCGGTGGCCGCGCCGTTTTCAATATATTGAACGGTGCCGGCGGCGTTGGTGATGATTTCAGTACGTTCGTTGACTTCTGCGAGATAGCCGTTTTCGATTTTGCAGACGCCGCGCGAAACGGAGCCGTGGGGCGACAGGGTGTTTTTCAGGCGGTAGCCGACCATGCAGCTTTCGGGTTTTTCCAGAGATTGGAAACCGGTGGCGATAGTTTGGTAGGCTTCGGCGCCGTAAAAATCGTCGGCATTCTGTACGCAGAAGGGTTCGTTGATCAGATCTTTTGCGGCGAGCACCGCCTGTCCGGTGCCCCAGGGTTTGGTGCGGCCTTCGGGCACGGTGAATCTGGCGGGCAGATTTTCCAGAGATTGGAAGGCGTATTGAACCTCGATTTTATCGGTGAATTTGCTGCCGATCTGTTTTTTGAATTCATCTTCAAAATCGTGTCGGATCACGAAAACCACTTTTCCGAATCCGGCCTGGATGGCGTCGTAGATGGAATATTCGAGCAGAGTTTCGCCGTTGGGTCCCACGGGATCGAGCTGTTTGAGCCCGCCATAGCGGCTGCCCATGCCTGCGGCCATAATCAGTAGCGTCGGTTTCATTGAAAATCCTTCGGTTGGAAATGAGGCCAAAGGCTAGCAGGGGCGGGCTGCTCGTAAAAGTCACAAGAGGTATAAAGGTTTTCCAGAATTGGACTTGCCCGGAGCGGGGGAAGTGACTAGGTTCTTGCCCTTCATTTTTAAGCACACGGAGGAATGGCTGAGTGGCTTAAGGCGCGCGATTCGAAATCGTGTGGGCGGAAACGCCTCGGGGGTTCAAATCCCTCTTCCTCCGCCATTTTACAACCCGCAGATTCGGCTGAGTCTGTGGGTTTTCTTTTTTTCAGGGCGGTGTTTAGGTGTAGTCGGGATAGAGGGCGGGGTCGGTGCCGGGTTTGATCTGTTTCCAGTGTTTGTACGACCAGAGCCAGGTTTCGGGGTGGTTGCGGATCTGCGTGCTGATGACGTCCATGATCTGCTGGGTGAGTTGTTTGACGATTTCTTTCTGGTCGGCCTGTTTGTCAAAAGACGGGGGGGTGATGACGGGGCCGGTATGGGCTTCGTAGCAACCGCCTTTTACGGGTTGGCTGAAGGCAAAGATGATGTCGGTGCCGGTGCGGTAGGAGAGGTGCGCGGGGGCGGAGGAGACCGGTGTGGGCATGCCGAGGAAGTTGACCCAGATGCCGCCGTCTTTTTCCGCGGTATTCTGATCGAGCACAAATGCGGCTTTCCCTTTGTTCCTGAATCGACTGATGAGCGTGCGAGTGGCGCCTTCGCGGGGAATGATGGTCATGCCGGTTTTTTCGCGCAGGGTGTTCAGCTGTATGTCGACCCCGCGGTTTTTGGTGACGGCGGCGACGCTGGCGACATCGATGCCCCGTAATCCGCTTTCCAGGCCGATCAGTTCCCAGTTTCCGGCGTGGGCGGTGATGATGATGTGGGCGCGTTTTTCAAAATACGGTCCGTCTTCGGGAACAAACTGCTGATATTTTTTGGTGCGGGTTTGGGTGAAAAGGGAAAACCAGAAGATGTCGCCCATGGTCCGCGTGAAGCTGATAAGGGATTGAATGAGGATGTGCTTTTTTTCGGCGGGCGTTTTGGAGCTGCCAAATACGGCATTGAGGTTGGCCAGTCCGATGGTGCGTTCCCGTTTGGCAACATAATAGGTGACGGTCCCGGCGATATGGTAGATCGCAATCATTAAGATCCGGGGAAAGAGCGGGATCAGAAGGGTGCCGATGCGGAAGGAAAAGGTTTCCAGCGGTTTTCGAAGGGTTCTGCGAATGATTTTAAATGTGGGCATGGATTTGGTCCGGAATTAAAGACTGAAGCGTAGACCTGAGGCTGAATGATGGCTATTGAATTTAATAACTGTTTAAAGCGAACCGAATTGGTCTTGTTTTTTCGTGGCGTAAGATGTCCGGATCGTTATCCTCTGCTCAACCAACGGAGGTATGCATGAAAAAATCGCTGTTTATGCTCTTGAGTCTGGCCGGTCTTTGGGCTGGCGGGGTTGCGGCCGGGACGGCCGTTGATTATTCGGTGGATGGCGTTGCTTTTGAGGGCTACATCGAAGAGAGCGGCAAAACGGCGCCGCTGGTTGTGATTATTCATGATTGGGACGGGCTGACGGATTATGAGGTTAAGCGCGCCCAAATGCTGAAGGAGCTGGGCTATTCGGCGTTTGCGATCGATCTCTATGGTAAGGGCGTGCGCCCGACGGAGATTGCAGGCCGGAAAAAGTGTATGTCGATCCTGACCGGTGACCGCCCGAAAATGCGTTCTTATATGAGGGGGGCGTTGGAATTTGCAAAATCGCAGGGCTTGAATACGGATAATTGTGTCGTGATGGGCTACTGTTTCGGTGGAACGGCGGCGCTGGAGCTGGCGCGGTCGGGCGAGTCGGTGAAGGGGTTCGCGACGTTTCATGGCGGGCTGGATTTGCCGGAGGGGCAGGATTATTCCGAAGCAAAGGGGGTGTATCAGATCCATCATTCGATCACCGACGGCATGCCGCCGTATGCCGCGCTGGCCGAAGCGCTGGAAAAACAGGCGCTGCCTGCGCAGTTGATTTCGTATACGGGGGCGCCGCACGGATGGACCGTTATCGGCAGCCCGCGTTATCGTGAAGGACCGGACCGGGAATCGTGGAATCATTTTCTCCAATTCCTGGAAGATGTTCTTAAATAATCTGGAGGGACGACTTTCTTGTTGTCTGCGGATACTGAGGATGGTTGCGCCGAAAAGAAGTAATCTTGTCCCTCCAATAAATAGAAAGAGATATAATGAAAGCACATACCGCTAGTTTGATTAATGCATTGGTTCTGATTGTTTTTGGCCTATGGGCTTATTTCGGGTCGGAGACGCCGTCAGCGACGGCCTTTATTCCGGTTGGATTCGGGATTGTGATTCTTGCCCTCTATAAGGGCGTCGAAAAGGAAAATAAAATTGTGGCGCATGTTGCGGTGCTGCTGACACTGATCATTCTGATTGCGTTGATCAAGCCGCTTACGGCTGCGCTGGGACGTGATGATTCCATGGCGGTGGTTCGCGTGGTGGTGATGATGCTGACGTCGGCACTTTCGATGTTTTTCTTTATTAAGAGCTTTATTGATGTGCGCCGTGCCCGCGCCGCGGCAGCCGCTCAGGATTAGTTTCCCTCGCAGAGGGGATAATCTATGTGGATTCTGAGGGTATGGCAGACGATGAAGAGCTGTGAATCCGGGAGGGTCGCTGCCAGGATTTGATGAAAATGCTGCCGGATACTTGGCATTTTTATCTGCGTAGTTTTGCGGGTCGCCGGTTTCGGCGGCCTTTTTTCATAAAAACGTCTTTTGTAAAACGTGGTTTATGAGCGGGTTGTGAGGGGGGGCTGAAAATAAGTTCAGAAAACGGTTGCTGGAAAGACGAATCTGACTACTATTCGTCGCCCTGTTCACAACACGTCAGTCGCTTATGAGGCTGTTCAGTGAACAGAGACTTGTTCTTTTAATACCAACTGAAGTTTTGGAATCAGGCCGGGGTTTGACCGGTTCCTTTTCTGCGCAAAACGAGCTGCTAGCTGTTCATGCAAAGAAAGGGAATTCTCTTCGGAGCAGTGCTCAAAACTTCCTTCTTCAGGGTGTTTAAAATAATTTGATTTTCGGGTTGATCGATTCAGCGAGATCGGTACTATGACCCGCCTTGTTTGAAACAAACGGTACGCCGATTGCGACAAACATTTGATCTTTGAAAACAGAATAACTCATAAGAAATATGACAACATGTAAGAAGCATCGCTTCGAATCAGAAGTGGTGCGGTTTGTTATAGCCAATGCTTTGAAACTTTGTCGATTGCCCCTCGGGGCAAGCGAGTTTTAAA
>NZ_JARVCO010000004.1 GCF_034531395.1 Pontiella agarivorans
ACTTCCCAGCCGTCCGGAAGTCCATCCGTATCCGTGTCCGCATCGAGCGGATCCGTACCCCGAATAAATTCATCGGAGTTTGAAAGCCCGTCACCATCCAGATCCGCAGCGGAAGGGATCTGCAACGGATCAAGTCCCGCATCCAGCTCCCAGTCATCCGGAAGACCATCTGTATCCGTATCCGCCAGCTCGGGGGAAGTTCCGGCGGAAAACTCCGCGGCATTATCCAGGCCATCGCCGTCGGGGTCCGCCGTCGGCTGTGCATCGACCCCATAGAGACCATATCCGCCGGCCCACATGTCCATCGGCGTAATTTCCAGCATGTCCGTATAGACCGTTGATCCTTCTGCCGATATGGCAAGCCGCACATAAATATTTGAAAGAAAAACATCACTGAACCAGTTCGTGACGGATTCGAATCCATTCTCCAAAACGCCATATTCCTCAACCGAACCGCCGCCCTGCGACCATTCCACGAAATAATCCAGCCCCGAAGTTCCGGTATCTGAACGACGAAGGTAAACATACCCCACCCGATTCGATCCCCCCTGATCGGCGACTACAAAGAACGGAACCCAACCCGCATCGGCCGGATTGACCGGATCTCCATTCACGGCAAATTCATAAAGGTCTGTCCGACCGTCAGCATCGGCATCGCCGAGCATATTGGTCGTCAGCGGATCGAGAGCAAACTGAATCTCCCAAACATCCGGTAATACATCCCCGTCGGAATCATCATTCCAGGGATCCGTGCCATAGAGCGATACCTCCTCACCGTCGGACAGGCCGTCATCGTCACCGTCCGGATCGAACGGATCCGTGCCTGCAGCGAACTCCTCAAGACAGGTCAGCCCATCCTCATCCATATCCAGCGAGGCCTCATCAACCCATGGATCAAGACCGGTCTCCACCTCCCAGAGATCCGGGAGCTGATCGTTATCGCTGTCAGCCGAAACCGGGCTGGTTCCATAAACTTCGATTTCATCTCCGTCTGTCAGACCGTCTTCATCTGTATCCTGAATATGCGGACTGGTTCCATGTACATTAACTTCGTCACCATCCAGCAGACCATCGCCGTCTCCGTCCGGATCAAGCGGATCTGTTTTTTTCACCAGCGCAACGCTGAACTGCCGGCCCGCATCAATCGAGCATGCAAATTTAGCTCTTTCCGGCACATCAGGCAGTCCATAGAACGGATTGCCCCAGGAAATCACCTGTCCGTCATCCTGAATGGCGAGGCTGTGGTATTTCCCTGCTGCAATAGCAGTTACGTTGGTCAGTCCGGCGGGCACGCTCGACTGTCCGAAATTATCCAGTCCCCAGGCCACCACACGACCATCCTGCAAGAGAGCAAGACTGTGTCCGCCGCCTGCAGCAACAGCAACCGCATTGGAAACCGACGCCGGCCCATCACATGCTCCGTCGGCATTGTCTCCCCAGGCCACCACACGACCATTCTGCAACAGAGCAAGATTATGATTATCTCCGGCAGAAATGGCGGATACATTCTGCGCAGAAAGCGGAATTTCCAACTGACCGCATGAATTATCCCCCCAGGCCATCACAGAAAGATTTGAGGTTAATGCAAGACTATGCGCAGCCCCCCCGGCCGTAAATGTGATATTTGTTGCAGACAACGGCACATTGCATTGGCTGGAATCATTATTCCCCCACGCGGCAACGGTACCGTCCGAACACACTGCCAGACTGTGCGCCTCCCCGGCAGCAATGGAAACAATATTGGAAATGCCCGTAGGAATGGAAGACTGTCCATGTAAATCATCTCCCCATCCAGCCAAACCAGCGCCGGACAATCCGATGCCGTGCATTCCACCGGCCGCAATATCAACAACACTCTGAAAATGAGCAGGAATAACGGTCTGTCGGTAATAGTTATCACCCCAGGCGACAACATTCACCACTTCTTCATAATCGGAAAGGCCATCGGAATCGGAATCAGGATTGTTCAGATCGGTTCCCAGATTAAATTCCTGAAGGGCAGACAGCCCGTCACCATCCGCATCGCCATCCGAGACCGAAGGATCCGTTCCAAGCTTCCATTCATTGGCATTGCTCAATCCGTCACCATCGGAATCCGCTTCAGAGGCCGCATCCGCTCCGTATAAACCAAACGAACCTGCCCACACCTCCAATGCGGAAATTTCAAGAACAGAGGAAAAAACCGTATTACTGCCGCCTTCAACTGACAGCCGCACAAACAGATTGGACGAAATGAGCCGAGAGATCCGGTTGCTCACCCGTTCAAAGCCATTCCCGAGATCCATGATCCCGGACACAGACACACCGGCATTGGTCCAGACATTCCCCTCCGACCATTCCACTCTATAGCTCAGCACCTGCGCTGCGCCCACACGCCGAACATGAAGATACTCCACCCGATTTGTGCCGCTTTCATAGATAACCTGATAGTAGGGCTCCATACCGGCATCCACAGCGTTGGTGGGATCGCCCCCCATGGCGAATTCATACAGGTCCGGTGCACCATCCGCATCCGCATCCGCCAGCGCATTGGTGCTTAACGGATTAAGCTGATACGCTATTTCCCAGCCGTCCGGCATCAAATCGCCGTCCGAATCGGCAGAAAAAGGATCCGTGCCGGCCTGGTATTCCTGCATATTGGAAAGTCCGTCCAGATCCGGATCATCTCCCGCATTATCCACCATCGGATCCGTCCCGTTTACCACCTCCCACAAATCAGGCAACCCGTCTGAATCACTGTCGGGGTCTCGCGGCGACGTTCCCAGCACAAGCTCATTACTGTTAAGCAAGCCGTCCCCGTCCGCATCTATCGAAAAATGAGCCTCGATGACTTTATCTTCATCCATCACGACATTTGTAACAGCGGATTCATACCCGCCCGTCACGCTGCCGGTCCATTCCGTAAAAAGCCAGCCGGCGTCGGGAACTGCTTCCAGCACCAGATTGGTCCCGGCATCATACCAGCCATTGGTCTGATTCACAGAACCGCCGCCAGACGCAGAAACCGTTAACTGGAACTGCCCTGATAAAACGGCCGCGACCCTAAATCCCACCAAAGAATGCTCTATCTCGGGGGCAAATGCATTGTGACGGTTACCGGCGGTCATGTGGGAACTGTTGTCTTCGTAAGAACCCGCACGGATCACCCGTCCTTCGTCCATAACATCAAGCGTGCCGTCATGAGCACTCTCCATCCACTCCCAGATATTGCCGTTCATATCATAGGTTCCGTTCTGCTCCGGCGCTCCGGTCCCCCCCGGCCACATATAGTCGGGGCCCTCTTTGACGAAAAACTTATCAAAATGATTTTCTTCGGTATTCCACTGCCAATCGGCATAGTTCCAGCCGTTTGTACCTCGCGGCGGAGCAGCATCTGTTCCGCTGCTGTACTGCGTGTAGTCCCCACTGTTATCCGGGTTATAATAAGCGGCCTTATACCATTCATCCTCCGTCGGCAGCACATAGACAACCGGATAAGCAACCGCTGAACGATTGACAGCAACCAGCACCCCGTTGGTATCGAACTGATATGCACCGGAATATGCATCCCCGCTCGTCAGCCAATTGGCAAACCGGGCCGCTTCATACCAGGAGACATAACTCGCCGGAGCCCCGGAACCACAGTTCCGGACACCGTCGTTCCAATAATCTTCCCCGCCATCTGCAATGCGGGGATCGGCAGCGCAGGCATTCATAAACTGATCGACCGACACCTCGTGCAGACCGATTCGGTATTCATAATCCACCGCACCGAAACCGGAGTTATCCGCAGGATTGTTCGTCATCCCGATAACAGCAAATTCGATGGAGAACTGGTTGGTTCCCGTTCCGAATACAGCAGCAACAGCCTGCATCGCAAAAAAGACTGCGCATATCAACGCAAGTTGAAATGTGAACTTCACCGTCGATACCCCTCAAATAATCAGTCTTAAAGTCCCAGCATCTGCGGATGCAGTCCCCGACCGGCAAGATCTTTCTGAATTTCGTTCATATAGACCGAATTCATGACGATCACCACATCCGGCTTATACTCTTCCAGAAAGTCGGGACCCACATACTGTTTTCCAATGCCCGGAATAAAGTTCCCCTGCATATGCGGATTGATATCACAGACATGCTCAATCACATCAAGGTCCGCAAACTGCGTAAGGAATCCGACCGATTTAGAGCCGCCGCCCCAGACCACGACCTTTTTCCCTTCCGCTTTAAACCCGGAAAGCCGCTCGCGCCATTCACCGAGCTGAATATTGATCTGTTCAACAAAATGTTTTGTTTTTGCCTTCAGTTCCTCGATGGATTCTTCCAAGGGATGGACCTTTTCTGAAATACCGTCCGCCGCTTTTGCCTCGATAAACAGATACTGCTTATCGTATTCAAGATACATATCGAGCACTTCGAAGCCCGTCTGACGGAACAGGCGGGCCAGTGATCCCGGACTGAAATAAGTACAGTGTTCATAGAAGATATCCCAAAAGGCCTGAATATCGAGAATACGAACAATACTCGGCACCTCGAAGAATAGAACCGGATCGGCCTCTTTGATCGATGACTTCACCGTTTCCATGAACCCCTTGGTATCATGTATATGCTCCATAGTATGGCGGCATGTAATAAGGTCGGCCTGAAGATCGCCATGTTTATCAGAATAGAACTCCTTGATAAAACGAACGCCTTCGACCTCTTCCCCGCGCCCCGGAACGTAGGCCGGATCAATCCCGACACCCCGGTTGTTTCCAAGCTTGCTCAGCAGCCGGATAAAGTCCCCTTTACCGCAGCCGATCTCAATAACCTGCTTGTTGCGGATATCGTAGCGGTCAATGACCCGGTTTGTAACTTCGGTGATGAATTTTACAAACGTCGGCGAAAATCCCTGCTGATCCTCGTAGCCCTGCGTGTAGTAATCAATCGAGGTATCAAACTCGCCGTTAAAAATAAACCCGCAGGAATTGCAGAAGGTCAGCACAATATCCTTACGGGGAATTGCCAGCGCCTCTTCGCGGTTTTTGATCGTTACGAGGCTCTGCGTCGGCGCATTCGGAATCGTAAAAAATTCCTCCAGATCCTTTTTTCCGCAGTTGGGACACGCTGTATGTTTCATCGGACCCACTCCAGATTTTTATTCAGCCGCCCCTGTTCCATGTGACGCGCCAGCACCCGGAGGCGAATGAACTGGGATGTCCGGAACTCCGGATCGTTGAATTCCATGGCCTCAAGATTATCCTTCAGTTCACAGATCGTACTTTCCAGATCGCACTGCGGCTGATGATCGGGAGCAAGCTTTTTGAACAGGTCGAAGTTTACGCGATACGAACGTTTATCCGGCGGCGCATCCGGATTCGTGCTGACTCTGGCATCGGGAATCTGTACAGCCACGGCATCAGCCAGCGGCTTGATCTGATTATTCCACTCATTGGAACCGGTATTCACCGCCAGAAAGGCCCCGCCGTTTTCCGGTTCCCGGATGGCTCCCCATTCAAATGCCCTCGCCATATCCTTGGTATTGATCATCGGACGCCACGGCGTGCCGTCGCTGAGAATACCGATCTCTTTGTTGACCAGTGCTCCGGCCACAAAATCATTGAGCACCAGATCCAGACGCAACCGACTCGTAAAACCGCAGGCGGTCGCAAAACGCAGACAAGTGACCGTAAATCCGTCGCCGGCCAGCGGTTCGAGTTCTTTTTCCGCCGCCACTTTGGAGCGCGCATAGGCCGTCAGAGGATTAAGCTCATCGTCCTCTTTCTTTGCATATTCACTCGCCGCGCCATACATACTGCAACTCGAAGCATAAACAAAATTTTTCACTCCGGCCTGCTTGCACATTTTCGCCAGGCGGACCGCGGCGCGATAGTTCACATCCATGGTAACCTCTTCAAACTCGTTGCCCATGGGATCGTTTGAAATCGCGGCCAGGTCGACCACCGCATCGACACCGCTCAACAGTTCTTCGGGAAATGTACGGACATCGCCGTAAATCTGTTTATTCAACAGGGTCTCAGGAGAATAAGCCGCATTGCTCAGACTGTGCGCAAAATATCCGATATCAAAACCGATCAGTTCCGCATCCGGCAAACTCCCCCGGAATTGTTCCGCCACACTCGGACCGATATAGCCCAGATTACCCACAATAATAATTCTCATTTTTTCTCTCCTGTTTCCTTATAAAACAACTCTGTAACTGCGCATATAAATCAGCAATAAAATACAGCCGATTATAGTTCCTAACACATTATATGCCAAGTCCGTCAGACACGGCACCCGACCTTCAACAAAACGCTGGCTAAACTCAAAAAAGGCGCTGATTAGCGCCCCCGCAAACAACGGCAGAGAGAATACGGACAGGGCCCTGTGCTTTTGTATGCTTACTGGAAAAGAAAAAAAGAAAAGAAACGCCAATGGGATAAACCCCGCAATATTCGCAATAACGTCATGTCCGTTGTAAACAGAATCATGGCTAACAAACAGATTCCGATAACGCAGCGACTTCAAAGCCCGCCCTTTTTCACAGTACGCATAGACAGAACTTTCCGGAAATTCCCCGCCGATTGCATCACCGATTTCTTCAGCGGTCAGTACGCGGTTATACACCGCAACCCGGGCAACCTCCCCAGTCCACGGACGCCCTCCGGGAATCTCATCTCCGATCGCGAACATATGATTTCGTCCCCAGTTATCAAACGTGCCGCCGTTAAAGGGGGATTCGCTGTAAAACTCACCATCCACAAACAGGCGGCTAACTGCTCCGTCGTATGTCAGCACCAGGCACAGCTGTTTCCCTGCAGTAAAAATGCCGGGAACTACAAGATGAGGATTCATCCCGTTATGATCTGTTGTCGTTGTACGCAACCGGAACACCAAATCCCTCCCGGCCTGACCCACCATAAAATTCTGATGCAGTATATCGCGCGAATAAGTAACAATCCGGGCCGGACCCGCCTGCATTACGTTCCCCGGCTTGAGCTGAATCAACAGACTCAGCTCATCGACCTCTCTCAGATGCTCCCGAAACAGAACAGCAGCCCGACGATCTTCAAGCGCCGAATTGCGCGAGGAATATTGTAAGCCTGGAATCAGCCGAAACGGCTTGAAGGCAAAAAAAACAAGTCCCGAAAGATAACTTATAAGAAGGAATCTGAAAAACAGAGCCCTCATTAATCTTCACCCTGAAGAGCCTGCCTTACAATTGCGCTCATTTCCGGAATATCCAGTACATCGGTATGCCCGCCCCCGACTGCGTAGCCGCGGAATGATCCACCGCATAGCTCGCCGAAACCAAGAAATGGATCCTCCCACCAGCCGGACAGTCCGAAATACTGCGACACCACACAATCCGACCTGAAATAGAGGACATCCCCCGGAAATGGACTGCCTCGATGCCTTTTCACTGCTTTGACCATACAGTCCAGACAATACTCCGCCCGTTCCTCGTGGGGAAGAGGTCCGCCGCTGGCCAGAATGCGCGCCACCATAATACGGCGAGGAAGCTCTTTTTTCGTTTTCCGCAAAGACTTCCCCATCCGCAAAACAGAAATCAACCCTGGAATTTTCCGAATTGCCGCTCCGCGGCCGGAAGGCGGTTTAAAATCTGACTGAGGCACATTTGAACCATCAACATCCGTATCCATACGAATCTGTTTAAGGGCCTCTTTCATCCGGTTGAAATCATCAATGGTCTTTGCGCTGTCCCAAGGCTCTTCAGCCCGATAGCTGGCAGCAGCAAGATTAGGCGAATCCCAAACAAACAAGGGAGACAGCACCGTTCTGTTCTGCTCTCTCAGTATCCGGCCCATCTCCACGGCAATAAGGCCTCCAATACAATATCCCCCCAGCCGGATTCCACCTTCGGGATAAAATCGGTTCAGCTCATCCACATACAGGCGAGCCAGCCGGATCACATCTGCATCTCCACGGAATCCGTCCCATCCCGGCCACTGAAATGCGAAAACCGGCTGCTGACGGCCAAGCTGACGGGCCAGTTCATTGAAAACCAAAACATTCCCTTGGCCGCCGTGCACCAGAAACATGGGGATCTCTCCATCCACCCCTTTCTGAACCAGCGTCAACGCTCGGAAGTCCGAAAGGTCAGGCCCGTCAGCCTCGCCATCAATCAGGCGGGCCAACTCCCCGATCGTCGACGCATGCATCAGCGTCGCCAGCGGGAATTCCTGATCAAACCGCTGCTGAATTTTTAAAAACAGAGTAACAGCCCGCAGAGAATCGCCGCCGAGTTCAAAAAAGTCCGCAGAAACCGGAATACCTTTCAGGCCCAGCAGCCCCTCCCATATTTCCGCCAATTCGCGTTCCGTATCGGAGGCATAGCTGATCGTCTCCTGCGCGTAACGGCTGTTTTCTATGGACGGTTTCGGCAACGATTTTAAATCCACTTTACCGCTTGGGGTATAGGGAAGCTCATCAAGTTCGATGAGAAAAGCCGGCACCATATAATCCGGAAGCTTCGAATCCAGGTGCGCTCTCAGTTCCGCATATGAAATGGATGCACCAGCTTTTCGCGTATAATAGGAAGCCAGCCTCAAGACCCCTTCCTCATTTTTAAAGGCATGAGTCAGGCACTGCCCGACTTCATCCCGCTGGGCAATGGCATTGTTGATTTCCCCGGGCTCGATCCGGTGCCCGAGAATTTTTATCTGATGGTCCCGGCGTCCCAGAAATTCGATAGAACCGTCGGCATTATATTTTGCCAGATCTCCGCTTTTATAGAGTCTCGGGCGTTCAGGGACCTGAAACGGATTCAGAATAAAGGCTTCAGCCGTCAAATCCTCCCGACCGATATATCCGTGAGCCAGGTTTCGCCCGGCCAGATACAACTCGCCCTCTTCCCCCTCTTTAACCGGATTCATCTGTTCATCCAGAATCACCGTCCCGCAGTTTTTAACGGGTTTACCAATCGCCGGAAGATCCGGCCAGCCGGCGGGATCTTCGGTTAAAAGCTCCCCGGTAATAACATGCGTTTCGGACGGCCCATACTGATTATCCAGAGATGCCCCCGGTATCTGCGCGAAGAAATCACGGACAGACTGATCAACCCGAAGTTGCTCCCCCGCCGTTATAATCTCCTTTAAATCACCAGGATACATACCTGTTACATGCGCCGCCTCAATCATACTTCGCATCGCCACATAGGGCAGGAACAACCGGCCGATCTGCTGATCGATCAATTGGCCCAGCAGTTTTCTGGGATCCTTGCGGTCTTCATTGGAAATCAGATACAGCGTTCCGCCCGAAGCCAGCGTGGTCGCAATTTCCTGAAAAGAAACATCAAAACTGATACTGGAATACTGCAGAACATGGGTCGACGGCTTAAATGTTTCCCGCTCAAGCTGCCACTCGATCAGGTTCGCCAGCGCACGGTGCGGCATCTCAATTCCTTTAGGCCGACCGGTTGACCCCGAAGTGAAAATGATATACGCCGCCTGATCGGGCAACACCGGACGGCCGCACGGCAAAGCAGGAGCCCGCCCGACCCCCTCTTCAATCTCTTCCCAAACCAGCGGCTGATCAAAAAGATCCGCGTGTTCCTCATGCACCACCAGCCCCGACAGCTGCGCATCTTCCTGCATCATCTTTAACCGGTCTTTCGGATAAGCCGGATCAAGAGGAACATAGGCCGCTCCCGCTTTGAGGATACCGATCAGCACCGCAATAAGCTCGATGGACCGGTCCAGACAGATTCCAACCCGCCCGCCAGACGGGACCCCCTGCTCCACCAGATAGTTTGCAATGCGATTAGAAAACATATCCAGTTCGGAGCAGGACAATACCTCGCCTTCAAAAACCAGTGCAGCAGCCTCGCCTCCGGATTGAAAACCGGCATTCAGCCATGCTGCAACAGAATCATATTTCGGTGGGGTATCAGCAATAGGAAGCAGTGAATTCATCATAGATTAAAACCCTACAAAAGCAGCCGCGTATCAACGTCTGAAAAACTGCTGCAGTTTACTTAAATTTTTCCAGGCCAGCGTATGAGGCCCACCGATTTTATTCTCACGAATGACCCGCCAGTCCTCCTTGGATTTGGTAATGATATGCTTCAGACTGCGGTTGCTGATTCCTCCGACACGCATCTGCACCAGAACCATCCGCAGATAAGCCGGTTCCACTTCATACTTTCCGAGAATGCGCATCATAAAATCATAGTCCGCCGCACAGGTGTATGAGGTATCGAAATACTCTCCGTTCGAAAGCCGGGCCTGCTCATATATTTCCCGTTTTAAATACAGCGACGGATGCGGCGGCATCCAGCCCCACTTCAGTTTTCGGCGGAAATAGATCCCGCTGGTCCAGTGGCGTACAATGCCGAAACCGCCCTGCTCCAGCGGGCGTACATACTGCAGGTCACCATACACCGCATCCGCACCGGAATTCTTCTGGGCACAGCCGATATGGTATAAAATCCCAGGACCTGCAAGCATGTCGTCTGCATGCAGAAACCCGACAAAATCGCCCGTCGCCATCCGCACCCCTTTATTGAGCGCATCATAAATTCCGTTGTCCTTTTCCGAAACCCACTGGTCCGGATGAAAATCCTGCGCTTCAATCAGTTCCAACGTCCGGTCCGTTGAACCGCCGTCCACCAGAATCCATTCAATATCCTCCCGCGGAATGGTCTGTTCCCGAAGCGACTTCACCGTATCCAGGATACTCGCCTCACAATTGTAGGTCGCTGTAATCACCGAAAATTTCATCAGGATTTCTTCCAGTCCTTATACCAGCTTACAAATTTTTCCAATCCACTCTCCAGATCTGTGCAGGGATTGTAGCCCAGTTTTATTTTCGCTTTTCCGATATCCGCATAGGTAACCGGCACATCGCCCGCCTGCATCGGAAGCATTTCCATCTGCGGCTCAATATCGAGTGCTTTACCCAGATAGCGGATCATATCCATCAGCAGTTCCGGCTGATTATTCCCGAGGTTGAAAATTTCATACGGATCCAGCCCCTCGGCAAAAAGCGCTCCCGATACGCCCTGCACCACATCATCGATATAGGTAAAATCACGTTTCATGTCGCCGTGATTAAACACCTTAATCGCTCGGCCCTGCAGCATCGCATCGGTGAACAACCAATAGGCCATATCCGGCCGGCCGGCCGGCCCGTATACGGTGAAGAAACGAAGACCAATGGTTTGAAAACCGTAAAGGTCGGTATAAGCATGGCTCATTAATTCATTGGCCTTTTTGGTTGCGGCATAGAGACTCACCGGATGATCCACCGGATCGCTTTCCGAAAAAGGCACTTTTTTATTACCTCCGTACACACTGGAACTGGAGGCATAGACCAGCCGCGACACATTAAAATTACGGCAGCATTCCAACACATTCAGATGCCCGGCCAGGTTCGATTGTTCATATGCATGCGGATTTTCCAGCGAATATCGCACACCGGCCTGAGCCCCCAGATGACAGACCCGCTCAAACCGATGTTTTCCGAAAAGCTCATTCATCAGATCCAGATCAGAGAAATCACCGCGTATGCCGATATACCCTTTTCTTTTTTCCAATGCCGAATGCCGCATCTCTTTGATCGCCACCGGATAGTAATCATTAAAATTATCAATCCCGACCACCTCATGCCCCGCATCCAGCAGTGCATGCGCCACATTCGACCCGATAAACCCCGCCACACCTGTAACCAAAACTTTCAAAGTGTAGATCCTTTCCCTTCAGATTCTGTATAACGATATTCGACCACTTTCAGATCGATCATATACTCATACATCGAACGCATGATCGAATAGCGAAGCCCCGGCAGCCCGTCGAGCAGACCCAGTCGGAAAAAATAAAGATACATAAACATTAAAACCGGCCGGCCCGGCATTTTATAGGCCAGTGTTTTAAGCGCCCGTCTTTTCACTGCAGCATCTCTGGAGAAAAAATCAGCCCAATTAATTTTTTCGGCAACCTCCGTAACCAGGTCCGCCGCTTCCATCTGAGAATATTTATTATGCCGGTCAAACCAATGGCCGACGCCATGAGAAAACGGATAGTGGATAATGTGCCCATCGAGTTTTCCCGTCTCACCGGCCACTGTGGCAACCGGATTCACCAGCCGTTCATACCGGATTTTTTCCGGCCGGAATACCCGGGTAATCCAGGTTGGATAGAGCTGTGACCGTTTCAGCCAGCGCCCCATAAAATAGTCTTTCCGCCGCACTTGAAATGCTGAAAACGATTCCCCGTTTTTCTCCAGTGCCAACAGCTCATCGCGCAGTTGATCATCACAGGTTTCATCCGCGTCGGTATAGTAAACCCAGGGATGCTTGAATTTAATATTTTCCACGCCCCAGTTCTGATGGGCGGACCAGTTATCAAATTTACGCTGGATTACCCGGGCTCCAAGCTGCTCCGCTAATTCAACCGTCCGGTCATCACTGAATGAATCAAACACCACAATATCATCCGACCAGGAAACGGAACGGATACACCGCTCAATATTGATCTCTTCATTTTTTGTAAGAATAAGAACCGATACGCCAGCCATCTCAATTTACCTGTTTCAATTCGCGTGTTTTTATAAATTCCGCCGGGTTTCCAGCAACAACCGACCAGGCTTCAACATTCTTAACCGCAACCGCCCGGGCACCGACCACCGCCCCTTCACCCACCGTCACATTCGGCCCGATGAATGCATCAGCACAAACCCACACCTGTGATTCAATGGTAATAGGCGGTGTCAGCAGCGGCGTGGCCGGATCTGAAAAATCATGAGTCCCCGCACACAGATGCGCACCCTGCGATACCGTCGCCCGTTCACCGATAGTTACTTTTCCCAGATTATAAATCATCGCCCGTTCGCCAATTGATGACCAGTCCCCGATTTCAAGATTCCAGGGAAAATAGATGGTAGCCGTATTCGCAATATTTGCATGGTGTCCCACCCGGGCCCCGAAGACCCGCAGAATCATCCGGCGCGGTGCATAGAACGGACGAGGAATCAGCCTGAACACCACTTTTCCGAAGCCCCACAGCACTCGCCGAATTTGTATCACCGGCGAATACTTCTGTGCTTTTCGGTTTTCACTGATATCCAGTCCGCTCACTTGATCCACCTGCCTAATTCCTTCGATATCCGCTCTGCATCGCGATAATCCAAGTGACTGCCATCCGGACATTCGAACGGGGTCCCCATGGCGGTTTCCAAATCTGTAAAATGAATGGCCCGATCACCAAACCGCTGTTTAAACGCCGCCCAGTATTTTTCTTTGGGATATTCTCGGCATTCAACCTCGTAGACTTTTCCATACGACGGCATGCGTATTAACACCAGCTTCCCACCGCGTTTTTCCAACCGATCCGCCAATGCGGCCACATGATTAACCAGCTTCTTCAGACTTCCGTCCTTCATCGGAGCACCCGACGCGACCATATCAGCAAAGCCGTCGAGCAACGAATCGAGCTCATCACATCTGGAATAGTCGGCCGCGATATATCGACTGGGATGAAATGCGGCATAGGTTTTGTTCGGCCAGTTTCCGCGCACCAGACCATTTCCCGCCAGTTTCCACGAAAGAGTGGTGTTGTTCAGACAGAGAACAGACTGTATGCGATAGATTAAGCGTTCTTCCAGCGGAGCATAAAACGGGCGGTTTTCACGTTGCGCCAATGCGGCCTCCAACGGCTTTCTTTGCCGCTGCAGCTCATCAAATACAACACCGGGCGTTATTCCGCATAGCACCGTCCCGCGGTAATCAGTTTGGTTGACAATATACTCGAGCACCGGAACCGGCGATCCCGCCGCCCGGGCCAGCTGCACCACTTCGGAAAACCCGTGATTTTCCTTCAGCACAGCCGGATCAAGACCGAGTTGAACGCGCGAACTGCCCACGATAACCAGCGCATCGGAATTCAGTTTCGACACTTTATCGACGTGCAGCCCCCATAGATTCGCCGTATCAGATGCAACCGGATGATATCCCCGTGAGCGCCAGAGCAGCTCCAGACCGCCCCCCGCCAACAGCAGCAGAACCAGAACCGCCAGCACAAAACGCCCTCCATCCAGATGCGAAGGATGGCGGCCTACGGAAGTATTAGAATTGAAAGTATATGAAGGCACGATCACTCACCGGGGACATTATTATCATCAACACCATAAACACGACAGCCGCCGCCACCAGCAGCATCGGCATCTTTCTGCCGATGTGCTCCAACCGGTGATTTTTCATCAGGCCGTGGAATACAAACAGGACTGCGGCCAGTCCAACCACCATAAATTCACTGAACCAATGAACCGAAAGAGTTCCATGCGCAAAACCGAACATGGCCTTCAGCAGCGTAGAGCAATCCCCAAACGAGGCCGCACGAAACGGAACCCAGGCCAGCATGACCAGAAACAGCGTTCCGAACATCCAGCCGATTCTGAAAAAAAGCGATTTCGCCGCCGCTGATTCCAGTTTTTTTCGGAACGGACGTTCAATGGCCAGATAGGCCCCGTGCAGTCCTCCCCAGAAAACAAACGTCCAGTTTGCCCCGTGCCAGAGCCCCCCCAGTAACATGGTCACAAAAAGGTTGGCATACGTCCTTCTGCTCCCCTTCTTATTTCCACCCAATGGAATATAAAGATAATCACGCAACCACGATGAAAGCGAAATATGCCAGCGTTGCCAGAAATCTCCGAATCCCAGCGCCCCATAGGGCGCCCGAAAGTTGTCAGGCAGTTCAAAACCCATCAGCATCGCAATACCAATGGCACAGGTGGAATATCCGGCAAAATCAAAATAAATCTGCCCCGTAAAAGCCAGCACCCCCATCCACGCGGAGCGGAATCCCGCCTCGCCCGCGGAACTGAAGACCGAGTCGGCCACCGGTGCCATGATGGTATCGGCTAGTACAATCTTTTCAAACAGCCCGAAAACCACCAGGACAATCCCCCAGGAGACCATGAACGGCCGGATTACCGGACGCTGCCGCAGCTGAGGCAGAAATTCATTCGAACGGACAATCGGTCCGGCCACCAGCTGAGGAAAAAATGTGACGTATAACGCGAAATCGAGCATCGAATCAGAAGGCAGCTCTTTTTTGCGATATACATCCAGAGTATAGGAAAGCGTCTGAAACGTGTAAAATGAGATCCCCATCGGCAGAATAATCGACCAGCGCGGCAACACCATTTCAATGCCGACAAGACCCAGCACCCCGTTCAGAGTTTCCATCAACATCGGCGAATATTTGAAAAAGAACAGAAACCCGAGGTTTACCCCGAGACTGCAGGCCAGAAACAGCTTCCGCATGCCCTGCGATTCCGCACGGGCAATTCGTTTGGCCGCCCACCAGTCCACCCCGGTTGAAATCAGCAACAGCAAAACAAACGGCGGATTCCACGCCATATAGAACAAATAACTGGCGATCAGCAGAATAACCTTATGCACCTTCCATTTAAACGGAACCGCATAAAGCGCAAGAAATACTGCAAAAAAAACAAGGAACGTTAACGAATTAAAAATCATGGTCGACCTATATCAGCTCCAAACACTCGGGCGGATTTTTTCCCGTCAGACACCAATCGTAAACCCGTCGCATATTTCCAGCAATTTTCGACCAGGTGAATTTCTCCTCCACCAGAGAACGGCCCGCCGAGCCCATTGCCGCTCTTTCCTCATCGGACATTGTTGCCATCGTTTCCAGGCCTCGGACAATCGAATCGGCCCGAGGCTCAATCCGAACTGCGGCATCGGATTCAAATCCTTCAGGCAGGTTACAGAAATCCGTAATCACAGCCGGCAGACCGTACGACCAGGCCTCCAGCACGGACATCGGAAGTCCCTCGGAAAAAGACGGAAGAATAAACGCATCCACACTGCGCAGCAGTTCGTCCTTTTCTTCGCCGTATTTCGGTCCGATAAATTCAATATTTTTCAGCCCCAAGGTAGCCGCTTTCGCTTGAAGTCCTTCATTATGCCCTCCGTCATCCCAGCCCGCGACCAACAATTTCCAGTCGCCACGAAAGCGGCTCCAGGCCTCCAGCAGTTCCGCAATTCCTTTCTTCGGATGAATCCGGCCGAGGAACAAAATCGTTTTCCGGTCTGCAATGGGCGGCAAACGTCCCGGCTCAGGCAGTTCAACGCCATTGGGAATCAAAGCAACTGGGTTTGTCAGGCCATACGCCCGAATGGAATCCACCTCTGATCGGCATAACGCATGAATACAAGTCGCTTCCTGCAACGCTTTCTTTGCAAACAGGGCCTCCACCAGCGTTTTCTTCCAGGCGGAATTCTGCACCGCCCACGGATCCAGCATGCCGCGCGGCGAAACCACTACCGGTACATCATTTTTCCGCTGGTACTGCATCGCCGCCCATTGGTTATCCATCCAGATTCCATGCAGATGAATCAGATCTGCTCCGGATGCCTTCAGCATCCTGCGCAATTGAAGAGAAGTTTGCATCGGTCCGGCAGCCTGGTAAAGCGCCACCTTCAGCGGATCCCAAACCGGCAGATCCTCCTTTGAATATTCATCCTCCGGACTGAAAATTTCCGGAACACAGCCTTCATCCGCCAAAGCCTTTGAAAGCCAGCGGACGGAATAAAACAAACCGCCCGCCTTACGCGAGCTGGTGGTTAAAACCGAAACGTTCATTGTGCTCCCCATAGCTTCAGGCTAGTGACAAAACGCTCAGCGTTTCGAGCCGGAGTAAATTCAGCAGAAAACAGCGCTTTCGCAGCCTGTCCATGCACTTCAGCATCAGCCGGATGATTGATGTATTTGCGCAATGCATCACTCATCGATTTTGCTGACGCGGCACGGACCCGGTACCCGGTCCGGCCCTCCCGGATTAAATGCCATGATCCCCCGCACAGATCGGTTCCAATGAGTGGAACCCCCAGCGACGCCGCTTCGTTGAAAACCGTACCCCAGCCATCGAAGCGCGAAGGCAGCACAAACACATCCGCCGCACAATACACTTCAGAAATACGTTCAATCGGATAAGCCCCGAGAAAAAGCACCTGATCCTGAATACCCAGTTTCTCTGAAAGCGCCTTATAAGCGCCGTCAGCTTTGTCTAAGCCGCAGAAAACAATGCACCACTCCCGGTTGTTTTCAATTCGTGAAAATGCTTTAAGCAGCACATCAATGCCTTTGCGTTTACACAAAGCCCCGACCATAAGAAAGATCTTCCGCCCGGCGGCAAAATCCATCATCTGCCGGCACGGCTCAGCCGGCGAGAGCGGCCCCGGCGAGTAGTAAAGATCAGCGGTCTTTGCTGCCGGAACGCCCATACGCTGAAAAGCACTTTTTGCCAAATGCCCCTGCCCGAATGCCCCTAGAGCATAGTTGCGAATTCGCGCACCGTAAGAACGTTTAGCCAACAGTTGAAACGGATACAACAGGCGAAAGAGAGACATATGATATCCCAGCAGCTCCGCCAAACGAATTCCCGGCTTTTCAGACCAATGGCACCAGCGCACGTCCCTTTTACAGAAAAAATCGATCAGCGCTTCATTGAAATAGCCACAGATGATGTGCACCCGGTTAGACCAGTCCTCAACCCGTTCCACCTGTTTTTGCGGTTCTGTATTCCCTTCCGCAAAAATTTCATAGGCTTTCTGCTCATGCCCCGAATTCCAGCCTTCGGCCGCCCGATCCGATGAAGCCCCGTTAAAATACACCACGCTTAAATCGACATCATCACGGGCATCCAAAGCCTGGAAAAATGCGGATTGATAGTGCGATGGAATATTCATCCAGATACACGTTTTAATCACGACGTAACCCCTCCATCACCTTCAACATGGCATCAGCGCGATCGGCCCAGGTGATGCCTTCGATACGGCCCGGCCTGTCACCGGAAGCCAATGCACATCGCAAGCGCTCGATAAATTGCGTGTGGTTCCCGGCCGCTTGCACATGGCTTCTGAATTTTTGTACCTGATCACAGGCCTCCGTCGCAATCACCGGGGCTCCGCTCGCAAGATGATCAAACAGACGCATCGGAGAACAGAAATGATTGAACTCACTTTCGACATAAGGAACCAGTCCGACATCCAGACATTGGAACCACTGATGTATCATCTCATGCGGCTGCGCACCGACCGCCCTGCATTTCGGTTGCTCCAGCAGTTTATTCAAACCGGAAGAGGAATTACCGGTCAGCGGTCCCACCAACAGCAACGTCCCCAGCTCCGGCAACTGCGCACATGCTATAAGCAGTTCAAAATCCAGCCGTTCGTTAATCCCGCCGACAATCCCCGCAATCGGGCGTTCGAGACCTTCAAGTGGCGGCTGAGCTGGCTGCATGGGGTCATCCTGAAAAAAACGAGATTCCGTTGCATTCATGCTCACGGAAAGCTTCGAGGCTTCAACTCCATATTCGCGCTGCGCCCGATTCATCAGACCTTCCGAAACAAAAAATGAATGATCCACCCGCTGAACCAATTGCTTTTCCTGCCGCACGACGGCGTCCCATCCATCGTAGTTCCGGTAATCATCAGAAGCGTAATAGATGGTCTTTATGTCCGGAGAAATATAATCCAACATCGGAAGATAATGGGGACTGGTAACCACCAGGGTCTCTACATCCGGGCACTGTTTCTGAATCTTCCGCCAGAGCATGCGCTGCCCCAGCCAAGCCGTTCTGGAAGCCCAGCCTGGCGGTAAGACCACCGGAAAAATATCCAGTTTATTATCCGATTCCGGCCACCCGCGCTTGCGGGCAACCATCCAGTCGGCAGGAGCAACCCCCTGCACTTCGGCCCTTTCAGCCAGAGCAGCAAACGGTTTTTCCCGCCAGATTTCATTGGTATCACAAATAACAATCATCAATTCACAACATCCCGGAAAATATCCTCGAGTTTTCGAGCGGATTTCGACCAGGTAAACTGTCCGGCCTGCTCCAGCCCCCGCTCTCTCAGCTCATTCCGTGCCGAATCGGATTCAAGCAGCGACTGCAGGGCCTCAACATGTTCCCCGGGGGTATCCACGTCACAGAGCAGGGCCGCCTTTCCGGCCACTTCAGGAATCGATGCCACCTTGCTGGCCACGACCGCAGCTCCGGAAACCATTGCTTCAATGACCGGCATGCCGAACCCTTCATAACGCGAAGGAAACCATACCGCCGCTGCATCCTGATACAGAACATTCAGCAACTCATCCGACACATAGCCGGCCAATGTAATATTGTCCGCATTCAAAGCATTCAGCTGACCGAGATAGGGCTGTTCATTTTTCCCGGCAATAATCAGCCGGACTCCCGGCAAACGCTTCGCAAGAAGCGGAACTGATTTGAGGATAAGCTCCGCATTCTTTCTCAGCGATAAACCTCCGGGCACCAGAATATAGGGCTTCCCTCCGCTCAGCGTCTTCACGTCCCCCTGCAATTCCTCAGTCGTAGCCGTTCCGAACACATGATGCGGTGCATTGTAAACCACCCTAAGTTTTTTTTCCAAGGCCGGAAAAAAATGGGCAATACGCGAAGCTGAAAATTCGGAAACGGTAATGACCGCATCTGCATGCCGGGCCATACTACCGAACAAAAAACGCCATTTGCGACAATGCAGACGACGGCTGAGCGTCTGCGGATAGAGGGATTCCTCAAAGCCCGCCACATCATGTATTGTGCAGACCAGGTTCGCCTTCCGTGTCGGAACATAGGACTCTGCCGGACAATAGACCACATCGACCTCATCCCAATACTGCTCAGCAAAGGGTTTATTACGCCAGATCCAGCCAGCCTGCTGCCAGGATGTAGAACGTGAATACGGAATAAATGAGGCCTTTTTCCAGAACGTATCCAGCTTTCTGTACACATCATCGTATAACCCCCTTTCAACCAGCATACGGTGCCGGGCCGCCGGGAATTTTTCAGCATGCGTCTTCAATAACTGATCGATAACACGTCCCACACCGGAAGGGTTGGGAAGTCTATGGATATGAATGTAAGAGAGTATATTCACTATATTTAAAGTTTTCTAATTAAAGCAATTTTGTACACATCCATCACGCTCGCTACGATGGAGCCCCAAGAAAAAATTTCCAAAGCCCGGGCCCGATGTTCCAATACCTGTGCCGAACGCTCTTCCGATCGTTGCAACATCGCGGTCAGCATGTCATCCGCAGCATCGTCTTCCAGCATCAAGGCGTCGAACTCCTGGAGCAGACACACGGCTCCGCCTCCACCGGTTACGGGAAAAGCGGTGATGGGCAATCCTGATGCAACCGCCTCAAGAATGACCAAACCGAACGGTTCGTGGTAAGAGGTAAAGAGAAACTCATCAGCGGCTTTATAGTAGTTTTCCGGCATACTGCAGGAACCTGCCATAATCAAACGTCCGGCAGTAATCTCCGCACTGCAGCGCTCCAGCATCCCCGCATACTCCGGTCCATTTCCAACCACCACCAAAATCGTGTCATCCGGGAGCAACCGGGCCACACGCTCAACCCGATCTGATCCTTTCATGCTGCGATGAACGCGCCCAACCCACAGTAGAATACGTTTATGCTCCGGCAGATTCAGTTTTTTCCGCAGATCCTTCTTTTCACTTTGTGCCACAAGCTTGAAGCGTTGGAAATCCACCCCATTAGGCACATAATGAATCCGAGACGGCGGAAACCGGTCTTCCACCCAGGAATCGATCGTATGCAGGGAAATGCCGACGAGCAGTTTCGTCGTATGTTTCACCAGAAAACGTCCCAGGCCACTGTCGTTACTGCGCAACGGAAGATGCGAATGCATCACCACCGGAATACGGAACTGCATAATCGCCAGGCGCGGCCAGATGATGCCGTCATGGGAATGAATAATATCCGGATTCACCTTCCGAATCGTCGAACAGAAACTCCGAACACCACGAAAGGCCTGTTTTGAAGAATCCAGATTCAGACAAATGGCCCGGTCTTTGAACTCTTCGCATACATGAGACCGGGGACCATACAAAAAAAGCACCCAGACATCGACCCCAGCGGCCCGCTGTTCAAGGCCCAGAGCCTCTGCGACACGCAGTGATCCTCCGGAGTCCGGATCGTCCCGCTGGCATATATGGATTACCTTCATGATCTACCTTATTCAGGGGTCCAGTGTACGCTTTACCGGGCGTGCATCCGATCCATACAGGTCGACACCCACCTGGATAACAACATCCATCACCGCCTCAACCTGTTCCGGCTTCAGCTTTTTTTTCCACCCTGCCAAATCCGCCTTGCCGTTCTTCAGATTATTCGAATCTTTATACGCCGTTTTAGATGGTTTTGTAATTTTTCTTTTTACTCCGGCCGGCATCTGCATTTCCAGAAAATCAAAAATCCGGCCGAGTTCCTGCTCCGGATGGTCCACAAGATCCTCATAAAAGACTGTAATCCCTTTAAAACCCTCTTTCAAGGGCACATAGTTCTGGATCGCCCAGTCAAAGGCCAGACTCTCTTCCCGCGTATTAATTCGATCATACACATCCTGGAGATGAGGATAGCGGCTGAACAGCGACTCGTGGAAACATTTGGATTTCGAATGATCCGCCCATGCGCCATAGGAGTGCCGGAGCTGCGATGAAACAACAGCGCAGGGATGCCGGACCAGATAGATCAGTTTGATTCCAAACCGATGCGTCATCCACGGTAACAGCATATTTGCATTTACAAACTTATGAATGTAGCGCTTAAAGAAAATCACGTTCCATGGATTAAAGTACAACTGACTGCGTAAACCAGTCCCCAATACCCCGCCTTTAAGCATAAATTCAATATAGTCCGTCTCCCGAGCCCCTGCAAAATCCACCGGAAGATAACGCGGTCTTCCAAAGCCGTACTCCAGCGAGGCTGGATTTGTTGCGGAATGGAGCTGCTCCCATAAAATCAGTGATCCGGGAACCGCAGTCATCAACTGGGCCAGCCAGGTGGTCCCGCCCCGCCCCGTGCCGCTCAGAACAATAGTTCGATTCAGGTCATAGGATGAGCGCCGCATATTGCCCAGGGCTGTTAACCCTGCATTGCCCAGTCGCCTCAGACTTGTCGTGACCATGCCTGACTCCCTTCAGGAATACCACCGGGCCGCGCCCCAAATGCTTCGATTCTCTGGTGTTTCAACCTTCGGTAAATTCGATAAAAATCCCGATATCCATCCCGATAAGCGCGCTTATAGAAATTTTTTAAACAACGAAGTCCCTGCACCCGGAGTTCCTTGCGCAACATCCGGAATAAAAACTGCTGATCCTGCCTTAGCAGTTGTTTACACCGGGCCACCCGAAACTTTGTATATAAACCCTGTTGCGGGAAAAAGTAGGGTTTATCCAGCATCTCTTCAGTCAGACTTCCGCCCCACACGCCCACATAACAAAGCGTCGTATCCACAGCAACCACCCGCCGATGGATACAGGCCTCAATAAAAAGATCCCAATCGGCCGTTATGGTTTTGGCATCATAGCCGCCAAGCTCTTCAAAAAGCCGACGCGAATAGATCGTTGCCGAGGGGATGGAGCTCGCGGAAAAAGGCAGCTTCCAGATATCTGTTCCATACCCGGCATCTCGACGGACCGTAGGAAGTGTTTCCGGAAGCGATTTTTTCAATCCTTCCGGATCATTCCCCACCAGAAATTTCTCCACGCCAGCAACGACCATTGTCTCATCATCAATCAGCGGAACGGTTGCGGACAAAAAGCCGGGATGCAACAGATCATCATCACACAGCGGTTTGATAATGTCATGGGCACAATGCTCAACACAGCGGTTCAGATTTCCGGCAAATCCGGTGTTTTCACCATTCGTACAGATCCTCAGACGCGGATCATCAATTCCTTTAAGAGCCTCATGAACAGAAACCGGGCTGCAGTTATCAGACACAACCACCTCAAATTCCGGATAATCCTGTCGAAGAGCACATTCAACGGTATGGCGCAACACCGGGTATCGCTGCTCAGACGTCATATAGGTTATGACGTAAATTGAAACTGCTGCTGTATTTCCCGTATTCATACTTTAACCGTTTCTGTTCAGGTTAATTTTTTAATTCTGTCAATGCCCGGGCGAGATATTCTTTCGATTGACTACGCTCCTCCATAAGCAAAGAACGTACTGCCTCCCAATTTATCGGTGCCCGCAGCTTCTCGGTCCACAACTCGGGATCATACTGATTGAGCAACTGATTTTCCACCCCCAGTTTGGAGGCCAAATTGAGTACCCTCGTATTCCGGTTTGCAATTCCCTGTTCATCACTCAACAGACTGACAAAAGGCGTTTCAAATAAGGTGGAAAAAACCGTTCCATGAAATGAATTCGTAACAACCGCAGATGCACCCTGAAAAGCACCCAGCCATTCGGCCGGAGAGTTACATGATATAATTCTGCACCCATCAAAAACAGCTGATGGTGAATCGCTGATCACTGCCGGTATAAGCCCCAGATTCCGCGCCGTTTTCTTTAATGTATCAACTTCGGCTTCCAAAGGATGGAAGAGGTAGGCCAGCAGACACCCTTGCGCATCCACCGACCGGACAAATGGCGTATAATCTTCCAGAAGCAAAGTCGGATCTACAACCGTCTCTACCTGCTGTGTTCCGGGCAACAGCCTTTTCGCGATTTCAGCTCCGCTGCTTTCCCGCACCGCTAAATGAGAAAATTCAGAAAGCAGGATTCCGATCTCCGCATCATATTTTTGCTCATTGTTTGCAGAACCAAAGCTGCTGGCATATGAAATCCGGGCTTTAGGAGTCCCAAAGTCCAGAAAATAGGCTCTATAGAGTTCTCCGTGGAAAATCTGCGTATTCCATATCTGGTCACTGCCGGCTAAATAGATATCCGCTTCCGGAGGATTTGCCCGCAATGCCTCCAGACTGGTATACCGGTTCCGACTCAAATAACCGTGCGTTCGCAAGAATTCTTCAAACCCTTTTCGTTTCGCAGCTGGAATTCTTCTGGAAACTTTCCACCGGAAAATACGACGATAAACAGAACGGAATACATCGTTCGCAGGTAGAGGTTCCGGGATATAATCGATTAACTGCACCGGGAACCCCATCTCCGCCACCACACGGGCCAGCGCAAAGGCCTGCAAGGTTGCACCATAGTTCAGATTACCGTTAATCCATAAATGGAATGTAATAATTGCTACTGAATGATTATTCATAGGATCATCATATTTAAAGTTTTTCAACGACTTCCACAAGGCGGGACCGCCATACTTTCGGAGCAAACTCCCGCTCAAAAAAGTAACGCCCCTGAGCGCCTATTCGATCTCTGAACCCCCGGTCCACGACCATCGTTTTAATGGCGTCGGCAAGCTGAGCGGCTGAACGCGACTCCACAAGCATACCATTTTCATTCGTGATCAGATCCACACCGGACTCCCGGGTCGCTGCAACCGGGCAACCATGTGACAACGCCTCCAGAATAACTCCGGCCTGACCCTCGGCCAGCGAAGGCAGAACAAACAGATCAGCTCGCTCATACTCTTGACTCATCTTATCCATCGGAACAATCCCCAGGAATTCAAGATGATCAGCATAGGGCATCCAATCACACTCCTTACGAGTTAACCCAGCCACACGAGCCTGCAAAGACAGCCCCGAACTTTTCAACTGCGCAACCGCTTCGGCCAAATACGGAAGCCCTTTTCGCAATGCATCTCGACCGGCAAAAAGAAGTCTGCCCGGTTCCACATCGACCTGTCGCTTCGGCTCAATACTTGAACCATAGGGCACTACGCGAATCTTGTGCGCATGATCAGGCGCAAAATCCCGGACCCCGTCTGCAACCCACTCGGAAGGACAAAGCAGAATATCCGCAAGAGGAGCATACGCACCGATTCCCCGGTGCTCTGCGCGTCGGCAGTCCGCTTCCGAAAGCCCCCCCTTTTCTCCAGCCCCTTTAAACCGTTGCTGTTCAGCATATAAATTTTGATTGGCCTTAGGACTGATAAAAACATCCACAATTATCTTTGCACCATGCGCTCGAGCATATTTAAGAAAAGGAATATCCTCCCCATTCATATTGTAAACTACCGATGCGCCGCGAAGCCCCCGTTTTTCAAAAACCGTACTGAGTTTTCCCCGGTGCAAAAGCTCTCGATCCGATGAAAATATTTTATCTGCCGGTATACCCTCCGGCACACGTAAAGCCAATGCTTTCAGTTTGTGAACGCCAAGCCCTATTTTACACAGAACACCCGCCATACGCCCGACCGGACTATAAACCGTTGAATCTGTATACAGCGCCGCAAGTAACCCCGCCTCTTCCAGCATACGCGGAATCTGATAACGATGCCGCGCTCCTCTTTGTGTCACAATTACCCGACTCATATCGCCACTAAGACATCTCTCTTTTTGTACTTGTATGCATAAAATTTATTCAGAAGAAGTAATCTCAATCCCTGTTCTGACCCTGCAATGTTCGGGGAAGCAACCTGCCAAATGCGTTATTATAATAACAAAGTAATATACTTCTCTTCTTAATACTCAGCTTCAACTCTTGCCCATCGCAAAACCGGATAGCCCAGCGCAAAAAAATAAACCCATATTGAAAACAGGATCATATGAGTTCCATGCGAAATCGCATGCATCGCTTGAGACAGCACATATACATACAACAGTTGGCCTAAAAATAAACCCTGCATCGCGTGTCTGTAAAGAATTCCCATAAGTAATCCTATCACGTAAAATTTCACAAAGCCCAACCAGCCGAACGAAGCAAACGCATCCAAATATCCCGTAGCCGTTGTTCCCGTAAAAAAAACATGCCCATACATCTCATTGGCCAATTTAATTTCATTTAAGACTGGAAACATTAGCGCTTTTTTAGTGCCACGCCCTATCAACTGACCGGGAACATAATTAAAGACCAGCCCGTTCCAATGCTTAACCCCCCAATCAAATTTTCCTAAATCAACATGTACCTGACGCAGATATATATAGTTATTAAACTCTGCTCCCCCCTTCTCAATAACTTCCTCCGATTCGCGGGTGAAGTCTGCTGCAGCAATCTGTTTCAATCGGGTCAAAAAACTCTCGTCACTGTTTTTCATTATTGATCGATATATTCCGATTGAGTTAACCAGCAAAAGCCCGACGCATAATCCCGAAACAAGCAGCCACCGCGGCAGTACCATTCGCCGGACAAACCAAGGGGCCACAAATAAATACGACACCAGGTTCATCATTGCCCGTCTGCGCCCATTAATAATGGCCGCCTGAAAGAGCATCAATAATGAGGGAATTAAAAATAACAGGTATTGAACCACAATGATTCGATTCTGACTCAAATATAAAAGCCATATACTCAAAAAACCGAAAACAAATATACTCGCCAGAAAAAGATATTTAACCGCCGCACCGGACCATTGCGCTACTCCCAGCACTTCTTCCGGCAAAGACATTAGTTTATATCGGAAGTAAAAACCTCCCAGGCACAATATAGCTCCTGCAACGTATAACTTTTTACGGTCAAATTTCATATTTAGCCATACAGGACTATAATCCATCTTTTCATGGCCGGTATAAAACCCCATCCACAAAGCCACACTGCAGAAAGTCGCAAAAACAAGTCCGGAAGCATAAGCATTTCCCGGATATTGATCCGCAATACGGAACCCTCCGACACACTGAGGGAAAAACCATCCCAAAGCAATCGCTGCCGCCCAAAACGGAAATTGGTAAATCCGGTTTTTACCTAGCAGATGAAACAGGAACATAAAAATGTTCACCCCCCCATATGCTATGAGCGCGACCAGATTCATACTTTACCAACTAAATCCCGAAATATGTCCGCATACTGATTGGCTACGGTTTCTCTGTCATAATCCTCCTTATAACTTTCCAAAATAGATTCCGGAGAAATCGGCTGATTTTCCTCCAACCATTCCTGAATAACCGATACCGCCTCCTTCGAATTTCCCTGAGGGATTAATGCCCCGCGAGCGGGTGTACATAAAATATCAGGCAACGCCCCGACTGCAGTAGCAAAGAGCGGCCGGCCTCCTGCCAAAACCTCCAGCGCGACGATGCACTGCCCTTCCGATACGGACGAAATTAAAAAACAGTCATTCTCCGCGACAATGCTCGGAACATCTTTACGCTGATAGGCTCCATGAAACGAAACCGTAACCCCTTGCTGATCAGCTAAAACTTTCGCCTCTTCCAATAGCGTTCCCGATCCATATACATGAAACTCAACTCCAGTGCCGGACTGCTTTAACTGATGAAAAAGCCCCTCTACAATTTCTATCGCATAAACCGGATTTTTTTGTGGCTCAACCCTCCCCATCATCGCAATACGTAACACACCGTTTCCTTTAAAAGGCAGTGGTGAAAAAGAAATCCCCTGTGGAGGTGTATACGGCAGAACTGAAACAGAACAATTCACCCCAGCCCTGCGAAGATCTCCCTTGAATAAAGTCGCCTGCGTAAAAATATGGTCAAACCGGGAGAAAAAATCTTTCAGAATACCGGCATCCCGAAATTGCTCACCAGGACGATAGGCCGTGATATACACATGTTTCGGTTTTCTGGAAAACAGTTTGTAAAACCAGTTTTTAAATGGCTTTTGATGCACGACTACATCTGCTTTTCTCAATTGGTATAGAGCAAAAGGGAATAACACAAAATCCGGTAAATTCCATCGGCACCCCCAACAAAACGGTATCCGCTTTACCTTAACTCCAACACGCTCCATTTCATCAAGAATCGGACTTTTCAATGAAGCACACACAATGCTGACATCCATCCCATGAGCGCAAAGCACCGAAGCCAGATCTTTAGTGAACTCTTCGATGCCTCCGATGCGGGCAAAAACACCGAAATAAAATAATACCTTCATAAAACCACTACTTTTTTATAAATCTGACCAACCTGTACAGCAAAGACTGATCAGATGAAAGAAACCGTTTTTTTATAATTCCCCAGTACTTTCGACCTGCGAATGGGGTGCTAGCAAGATATTCCCAATACTCCAACCAAAAGGGATGAGCTGTATAGGTCATAGTCCATGGTTTTATGTTCGTAAAATGGCAAATGTATGGATCACATTTTGCTGCGAATAATTCTTCAGTACTATTAATGGCAGCATTCCTCTCCTGCTCGAATATGTGACTCATAGCATTCCACTTCGGCGGAATTATCTTTTTTTCCGCATCAAACATTATATTGATCCAGTCTTGATCGGGAAATTCCGGATTCGGCAAGCGCATACCGGCATCTTTCAGTTTTCTCTCATAATCTCCACTGCGAATACGGTCGAGATTCCAGAGCATAACACCCGAATTAAGGTATTCATTCTCCAGTTGCACACCATACTGTGCCAACCGCTTTTTATGACCGAACCCGTCGTCCGGAACGCCGGCAATGGAAGACTCCTTCATCGGAAGGTTCCACAGCTCATCGAGTGACTTTCTAACAATCGTATCGCAATCCAGATAAATAATTCGCGAATCCGATTCACATAACGAAGGCAGCAATAAACGATAATATACGGCCACCGGCCACCGGCACTCAGCATCAATTTCCATATGCTCGTGTACCAGCTCGGCAGCATTTATCACCCGTACTCCATACGAACGGCTTAAGCTTATTCCATTCAGACAGTCTGGATGAATACTTCCATCTGTAAGCACAGTAAACTCCAATGGCTCCTCGGGATTAGAGTTTATGATTACGGATGCCATCGTGACAATGAGGTGTTGCAGGTAGTTCGCATCGGCCGCCAAACAAATTTTCATAAGAGTTATAATCCTGTATTCTGACTAACAGCCGAGGCCTCGCATTCGGTGATACCATTTATCCATAGCATATAGCCGTTTTTTAATTCCCTGCGATATACTCCGCTCATGAATGTTCCAATGATTAAAGGCAGGAACAACATTCTCTTCAATAAAGTTAATCCAGCGGTATGTAGTAGACTCAGCAGTAAAATGCTCTCCACGCTTCAACCCTGATTCTACGATACGATTATACAATTCCGAATTTTTCTTAAGTTGTGAAACCGCATCTAATAATTCCGGATAAGTCGAGACTCTAAGAAAATCGATTTCCGGACGCCCTACCTGTTCATAAGCGGAATCATAGCCCCCAATAAAGGGTATCCTGGACTGCCAGGCATTAAACAATTTCGTCGGCGGCTTACTATGGTATTTTCTTTTCGATAAAGAACGAATACCCAACAGCACATCAACCTCTCGCATGTCCTGCCACTCACCGCAGTCCCGAAACACCAGCTTGCACCCTAATTTTTCCAGATCCTTACCTAACCGATCTTTATCAATGCAAAAATTGTTCGGCTGTCCACTGAAACATACATTTTCAACTCGAGTCCTATCTTTCATTCGCGGCAACAAACCGGGTTGCGGATAATGCGGCATGTAAATTCTTCGAGATCCCGCAGCACAATGCTTATTCTGAACGATTTCAAACCTCCCGAATGGAAAACTCCGATAATCAGCACGAATGATAACCACAAAATATTTGTTCAACTCACTGGGACTCAAAATAACCCTCGCCACCTGAGCATGTACAAAATTGACCGCATCTGCTTGCAATTCATAACTGAATGAAACAGGCAATCCTTTCATCTTGAGCTGACAATACAGAGGCCACACCCAGGCATGCCGAGCACACATAACAGTCCCCTCATCCCAAGAGAGCTGACACAACTCGTTAAGATCATCCCCGCTATCTGGATTGCCGACAAAATTATACATCAACATCTTCATCACAAATTGCCTTTAATCTGACATTGAGCCTACTAAGTGATTTTTGTGGCATTATAGTCTGTCCGTCCTAATGGGTTACTCAACTTCCTGCCAACGCGCTTTAACCACCGTGTTTTATATTGATTAAAGCGATAACCGAGATCCAACCCATGCTTACCAAATACGCCGTAACAATTAATCCAGTAGCTCTCAGGCACCTGACTCCAATGCCATTTGGGATAGGTATAAACCGAGCGGCCTTTATTGTGCAGGTGATGATAGTGAATATAGGATTGTCCATTCATCAGAACCCGCCCGTTATCCACCGATACCGTCCCCTTGAACCCCTTGGGAGGCTCCAGCGAAAGGTTCTTAAAATGGGCCGAAACCTCTCCTCTGTTCTGCGCCTTTACAATAACCTCCGTCATACTCTCAATTTCAGTATCCACCTCAAGAATAGACTGGCCTGCAAGAAGCCTCGACCAAGCGAATGAACATTCATCAAAGCAATAGTGTTTCTCAGAGCTCATAACTTTTTCAACATCTTTGCTCATGGAATACAACTTGTTGATTCGCTCTGTATTTCTGAAAAAAAACAACGGTCCACTTAGATATTCCCTGCTGGTACTGAAGATGTCATACGATTCCAGATCCCCCAGAAATGACATCACATCCCCCAGCACAATATCGGTATCGCAAAACCCCCAATAATCAAACCCGGAAAGCTCTCGCCCAAAAATTTCTCCAAGAACCGGCTTATAATCACACAATTTATACGGTGATGAAAACCCGGGCATAATACCCGTGGCCTTATAAGCCCGTTCCTTAAATTCATCCAGCCCGATCCCAAGTACGCGACAATTTTCCGGAACATCTCCATCAAGAGTCAACCAGGCATCACCCAATAACAGAAAATCGATTGCAGGATTACTTGCACATGAAGATAGAAACAATGGAACAAAAGGCGGGAGATTTCCGAAATAAACAACGAATATGGAGATATTCATTTTTTTGCTCCTATCGGCAAGTTATTCTGAACTGCTTTTGTAAAGGCCTGTTTTTCATTATTGGTTGACATAAGTATGATAAGAGCAAGAAGAGCCAGTCCACTTAGAGGCATTACATAACCCAGTTGCCATATCGACATCTCGACAGGCTTTGAAATCAGAAGCTGGCTCACCAGAATAACCAACACACATCCGGCTCCAGCACGAAGGTAAATTAATAAAAACCGCCAAAACGGAATTCCAACTTCTTTGGATATCCAAAACGGGAAAAGAATATTTTCTTTTAAGACCAGAGCGGCCATTGACGCGTAAATAACACCCAGAGCACCATAACCGAAATGTACCAGCAATAATGAGAAGGATATATTCAACACTCCCGGAATAAGATTGCCCAATCCCATGTATTTTGTTTCTCCGATTGTTACAAAAATCCTCCAAAAAACTGAACCGCTGATCGTAAAAACCAACAAGCCCAGCAAAAGGCGAATCCATAACGCATACTGAATAAAGCTCTCATCAAGCCACAGTCTGATCAATCCCGGAGCCAATGCAATGAATATTCCACACAACAATGATGCTGCATAGGCCACGAACTGAGCGGAAACCATCAGACTATCGACCATACGTTCATTTCGCCCATGTGCGAAATCAATCGTAAAGACCGGTGCCACCAATCCCCCCAATACAGACCCCACCTGCTTGATAAGATTAGGCCACACCAATAATGCGGCATACACCCCTGCCATCTCCTTACTCACAAACCGATTGATAATCCACACATCAGTTTTCACAAACAACGAAAACCCGAGCATTGAAACCAAAGACCAGCCAGCCATCGATAAAATAGGCTTTACCCACTTGGTTGTAATATATTCCCGCTTGAAAATAAGGTTTTCCTGTACAAGCTTGTGGTATATGGATACTCCGATTAAAAACACACAAATTGAAAGGCTCAGATCAACTGCCCCGACAATCCACAGCCTTGCACCACAGCACTTGATTAAACCAAACAGAAGCACCATTCTGGCAATCTGCGATCCAATCATGAATTTTTCACTGATATCTAAACGGTTTGCAGCCTGAATGGGAGTAAACAGTACTCCCTTCATAATGTTTAAGAAAAACAGCAGAATATTACACGCGACCAGAATACGGAAATCACTTGCGAGCTCCTCGGGGAAATCAATTAACCAATCTAATTTCCACACCCCTAAGGCAAACAAAGGAAGTTGCAATAAGATAAACCCGGCATTCGCTACAATAGCCGTTGTAAAGATTTCATTGGCCTGTTTCCAATCATTGCTATTAAGAGCTATATTTAAATAGCGGGCAACTGCCGTGCCCACACAACTGGAAATCATGCCGATATACTGAGTAAGGAATCCTCCAAGGGCAAGCAGTCCATAAGAACCACTACCGAATTCTTTTACCAAAAAAGGGATAAATAGAATTCCGGAAATGGCATATATACCGAATCGACTAACCGTATAAACACCATTACTCAGAATCCGTCTCAAGCTGCTGTCAGACTTAAATTCAGGCATCTGCTACAAATTTTCCTTGCGCTATATTATATCTTTAATTTTTGTGAGTAGGAAAATTGAAGACACTACCTTTGATACAATTCAATTTAATAGACAATCAGTATGAGTTATTTTCTCGGACAGAACCAGAACTCGGCATGCGCTTTTTTCCACATCCCCGTTTTCTCTTCATACTCCTCCAATAAAACTTTGTACCACCGCCCGTTTACCAGGTGATCTATCTGAAGCTCGACTGGAGATTTTTTTGCCCAAAGTATTTCCCACTCTTCCGCGACCTCATCCCACACACTGGCCCTGATCAGTTTCCCCTCAAACCCTCGTAAAGGATAGGTGATACTATCAGTCAATATGGTCGTTTCTGGTTCATAAATCAGTGTTATAATTATCGTCTCCCCATCTTCAGACTGAAGCTTTATCTGTGCCTCTGTCCCTTCTTCGGGAACATTTACAATTTCAAAATTTACCTGTGCATCCTCCTCTGCAGACAGCACCCCCCGGGCAGCTTCGAGAGAAATCCAACCCGCCTGCGAAATTGCACTCCATGAAAGCTCCGCTGATCCCGCATTAAAAATATTAAAGTTTTTAGCCGACTCATTAATCAGAATAACCCGGTGCGGCACAACTAAAACACTCCGCTTAACCACCAAATTCTCGTACGGAACTAATGAACTCCATTGATTTCCATATAGAACCGGAACATTGTCAACCTCAATATTTATTTCACCCTCTTCAACATTCTGATGAACGCTTCTGTTATTAACAATTACACTGCTCCTGTTCCCTTGGCCTTGAGCAAGGAACGCCCCACAATTAACAGCTACGTTTCCATCGTATATATTCAGATGGATTGACGGATCAGAGAATGTAGATCCGGAACGGAATACTGTGGAAACGATATTACTAAATATATTTCTTCTCCACAGATTGCCTAAAACGCCGATATCTCCACCCTGAATCGGCAAGTTGCTTTTCGGACAATAAAGAGAGTTTGGAGCCCCGAAAAAGCACGTTTCGACTAAATTGGATTCAAAAACATTGAAATAATTCGGGGCTACAGTGCTATGGATCCCGTCAAACTCAAAAGATCCATATCCAAAATTATTGAAACCACTCTCCAGCTCAGTAAAAACATTACCATACACGATAAAATCGGATGCCCCACCATAGGCCTGCGCTCCCGTTGATGCTGTTTTATCAGTTGTTGCTCCATATGGTCTTCCGTCCAGCGCATTGCCATAGACAACAACCCGGCTTAAATAATTCCCTACCGTCAAAACACTCTCTGTATCAGGAATAACATTCCACGGTTCTTCTAAAATTACCTCTCCTGTTGTTTCGTCCAGAGACATGATTCTACGAGACTGACCAACTCCTTTTCCCTGAACAACAGAAACCATCCGCGGACCGTTACTGACGGATAAACGATCAAACCGGACCTTATAATCCGATACTTCAACTGGATTCCCCCGAAATCTGGTTACCAACCCCTCAAACATAATTTGCTCACCCGAGTTCTGATCAACCGTATCGCGCAACTCGACTTTACAGTTTAAATCGGAAGGCTTTTTTGAAACCCAATCCTCAACAGCGAGAATCAGTTCTCCAGTAGAAGTATCAATTCTCTCTTTTATTTCATAACTTCTAAGAAGATCACCATCAGGACTCTCTGTGATATGCAAACGCCCTTTTCTTCCATTTGCAACTTCTGGCAGATTGTCGAATCTCCAAATCTGCTGTCCCAAACGATCATCAACCTTCTCATAAGCCCCAATATATGAAGGAGAAATACCTTCAACATAAGGAGTTGACTGTCTCGGGAGCATATTTTCCGTTTGATTTAGCCCGAAATAACAATCTTTAGATGGACCGGCACCGGTTAACCATCGTCCCTTGCACCACCCAAAGCTGCCGGAGGCATCTGTTTCATCATAATTCCCTGCAAAACATTCGCTGAAATCAATATATTGCGACCCTTTCAGAGTAACCATCTGATTGCAGTCTTCAGTCCCTAAAAAAGTACATCCGCGAAATCTAGCCTGCGTAGCTCCTGTTAAATTCACATCATTAACTTGAATAAATCGACATTCTGTAATCGTTGTATAAATGGACCCTGTAATATCAAGTATTGACCGGCGCTCCTCGTCACGCAACGCAGAAAACTCCACCCTGAGAAAAGAGGTGCCGCTCCCCCCTACGGTAACTGCGTCCGCCCCGTCCAAAACAGCAGTACATTCAATAGTCAGATCCCGTATAACAGCATTATCCTTTGCAGCAAGCACGGGTTTCCACGCCGGAAATGCTCCGGCGGATCGAATCACACTTTTCCCCATTCCATCACCGCAAACAATTTTATCACTTCTACATTCTACAACAGAATCTACCAAATATATTCCTTCGGGAAAATAGACCGTAGACCCCGGAACTTTTTCAGCTGCAGACAGAGCTTTCCCTATAGCTTCACTATCTGAAAATGAATCACCACCATCAGCCCCGAAATCTATTACATTGAAAATCTTCGAGCTCCATTCTTTGGCAGGTTCAACCTCTATACTGGCTTCAGCCGACCAACCGAATGCTCGACCATGACCATTGTGCAACCAGATCCGGCGGCTACCTTCCTCCAATTCTTCAGGAACAACAAAAGTTGCTTTAAACGGGTTTGCAGAAACACTCTCAATCCATCCATAGTTCTCCACAAAGAGGTAACTTTTTCCACCTCCTAGAGAAACATTTCTCCCGTAAACAGAAAAATAATCTCCCGCAACGACTTTATCAAAACCAACCCACCACAGCTCAGCCTTATTAATAGCCACAGGGCGACCATAACCTTCAGCATTACACGGCCACATTAGATACATGTCGTTCTTCGGAAGCGTTTCGGGTAGCATTATAGAACAAAGCCTCCCATCCAATCGAAGAATGGAAGCATCAATTAGAGACTCATCACCTGCATAAACTGTAAAGCAAGTCTTCCCCCCCTCTTCACCAGCTGCTTTTAAACTGAAATTTTCCCCCGTCAAAGCCAAAGTATCACCAGGCTGATTGGCCCGTATCCACTCAGCAATCTGGGGGGCTCCATCGGGAATCACATAGTCCGCATCGACAGGAGGGTTAAACGCTGCAAATTCTTTAGGGAACTGGTCGGTTGGACCAGATACCTGCATATCTGGATATCCCCCGACAGCACAGACCGTCCTCGTAAGAACAGCAGTTAGTGTAAAAAGGAAACTCAACTTTAAAAAATTATACTGCACTGTATTCATCATACATGCTCCATTGTATCACACACTAAGCCGGGCACTGATCAATCCTGTAGTATCAGGTTCATCCCCGTTACCTCGGTGTAAGCTTTTCTGTTACAGACATTTTAGCAACAGCTATGCCATAAGCAGAAGGAAAAAAATCACAGCGGCAAAACTCCGCCAATCCGCGTCAGGAATTCAATACCTTAAGTCTCTCAACACGCTGCCGCCATTGGTCACTCTCAACCCCGCCCGGGAAGAAACCAGCAATAGTATTTTTAATCGATTTGTAATTTTTGCCGCTCATGCAACAAGAATGCGTTACAGAAGCGAAATTGCGCAAAGAACACAACCTCCGACTCAACAAAACAAGGGAGGCTTAATGTAAAAAGCTCCTTTAATGCATAACAACATATCTGCAATATTTTCAGCCGGAAACATGCCACCCTACAAAAGCTGTGCAAAGGAATACGAAAGCTCATCGGGAGAACACCAACCAACACCCAATAATTTTCTCGAATTGCAGAATCCGGAAGTTTTCCTGCATAAAAACGGAAACCAATCATGATTTTCCTAAACAAACCAAAGACGATATTTTCGCCGGTGTTAATACATATAAAGTAGCCGTAGCGATACGGTAGAACGGGAAACCGGCTCCTGGTCATTAGCATAATTCACAATCAGAGCAAGGTTCAGCCTGCGCGTCAGATCATATCCGCATTGCAGCGTGAAAAAATGCTGAACACTGCCATAGATGGAATCATCATCTCCATTAATGCCATCCTCATAATTGTGTAATACTGATCCTCCGATGCTGAACCTGCTCGTCGGCAGCCAACTTGCACCGTATCCCACACGATAAAGCATGCGGGCTTCACCGCCTCCGTAACCGGGCTCGTACGTATTTCCACCGGAAACATAGAGAGCAAGTTTGGGAGTCGCCTGCCAGTTCATCTGAAGATCAATCAGCCCTGATGTATCCGATCCGGACAGATCATAATCCGCATATCCAACACCGCCCCGCAGACTGGCCGATGTTTTGTCGGTGATCCGGGTATCAAACCCTCCACCGAGCACAGCAATCGACCCATCTTCGTCATCATTGACCTGCATGGAATAATAGCCGCCAATGTTAATGATCGTGTTTTGCGATACCCCATAGGTTGAAATGAGTGAGACCTGATGCGTCTGCCACTCCGCCGTATCCGAGCCCTCAAATTCCTGATAGTAGTGCTGCACCGAATATGAGGGAACGAAAGCTGTTTTTTCGGATATCTGCGCGGTATAATCGAGATTTCCATTGAGAGTCCACTGCGTATTGACTTCATCCGATATAATGGATCCGGAATTATTAACTGCTTCATTTTCCAAATTCCACGTATATCCAAGCATTTTGGCTACGTCCGTCGCCAGTCTCCAGCGTAATGCATAAGCATCGGAACCGATCTCACCGCCGGCATTGTAGAAATCATCATTATTTTCTACATAGTCATCATAATAGCGATAACCGTAGTTTGCTCGGACAGAAACATTAACCTGAGCATCCTGATTGGAAAGCTCTCCGCCGGCAGTCGTTTCTGCATAGACGTCGTGTGTTGCGCTATCGGTCGCTTCATTATACTCAAGCCGGTCATCGTATACCAACGAGCCGGACACCGACGGTCGGAGCACAAAACCGCCCAGATTAATTCCCGTTTGAGCCTCTTCCTGAGCAAGTACTCCTACAGAAAGGAAGCCATATAGAGCAAAGAAACTACAAATTCGTTTCATTAGAAAATCCGTTGGGGAACATACACAATATCGCCTTGAAACAGGCTGATATCCGAATCGGCGTCACCGTCCTGCCCAATATCATTATAATTAATGGTTACTCGTATTTTTCGTCCGTCTTCCACCTTTCGGGTGATGCGGATATCGGATTTCTTCGCACTGGGCGCAAACCCTCCGGAACGGCTGATCACAGCGGTCAGCTTGATACCCTGCGCAGAAGGAATACTCACCCGGCCGGGCTGCGCCACGGCTCCGGTGACCGTGACAAATCCCCATTCGGTACTGGCCAGGTCATTCACCCGGTTAATAATGATCACAGGCCGGCTGACAAAATATTTCCCGTAGGCCGCAGTGATTCCCGAGCGAGCCTCCTCCACACTCAAACCGGAAATCGCTACATCACCGACCAGCGGCAGGGTGACCCGGCCGGTCGAACTGATCTCAGTCTGATAGGCCGCCACTTCCATGTTGCCGTCAACCTCCACCGAAATCTCCAGAGCATCACCGGCGACCAAATCAGGAATCTGCTCCGACCCGGCCGAACCGGGTACAGGTTTAAAGTCCTTTGCAGAAACCTCTTTTGTATCCGGGGAGACACAGCCCGATAACATGCACGCGGTTAATAGAACTGCAGCAACTGTAAATTTACCAAACATAACTTCACGACTCCGCTTACAAACAAAGAACAGCCGGATTTAAGACTGTTCTCGCAAGAATACAATCCATTCACCACTGAACAAGCGGTTTCATCTATGAAAGAATTAATCCGTCAGGAAATGACCAACCCATTTCCCGTAGACATATTCGCCTTTCGAGGAATCCCAGAGGCCGATCCAGTACCATTTGCCCCACTCCGGAACCTGAAATTCGTAAACTCCAGCATGATCATAGGTCTCAAAACTGCCCATCCAGTTCTGGGCCGCATCATCCCAGACACAGACCAGATGTGTACCGCTGACAGCCGGCAGTGCCAATCTCTCGGTCGGCAGACCGATTTCTCCCGTGAACGCCTGCAGACAGAAAAATGCTGCAATCCATGTTATCCATATTTTTTTCATTGCGTACTCCTTAATCATTAAACGGTTATAAGTGCATCCAGCCGGCCTGTATCTCGGTTGATTCACCGCTGACGGTGTTGGTTTCATAGATCGAAATCCAATACCACTGCGTCGGATCTTTACGTTCGAAGATAATTTCCTCTTCAAAAGGCCCCACAGTATACCACTGATCTGCAGTCTGTTCATACACCGTAGCCATCACCGTCTTTCCCTCAAGATCAATCAGCGGGTAAGTGATCGTGGTATCGACATAGCGCACATTCATCTCATGCCCGGCCTGGAAACCGGCGTACGATGCCGTAACAGAGAGCAGCGAGTCCTCTTCAACATTCCCTGCAGACAGAATGCCGGATGAAATCGAGGCATTGCCCGAAGCCACCGACCACGAGGCAGAAACCGTATTCGTCGTGCCATCAGAGAATGAAGCCATGCAGATAAGTTCTGCATCGTCGAGCTCCCACATCGTATTCGTACCCTCAATCCATATTCCCGTGACCACAACCGGCGGTGGGACAAATTTTATGCTCACAGCGATAGAATCGGAAAGATTCCCGACATTTGCCGTCACAATGATGCCCTCATCCTCCAAAACATTGCCCGCCGTCAGCCAACCGTCAGCACCGATCACCGCATTTGAAGAATTCACACTCCAGACCGGAACTACCGTGCCGGATGTCCCATCGGCGTAGTATCCGATACAGGTATAGCGGGTGGAAACGCCTTCATCCACAATGACCGCCCCGGACACCACAATGGACTCCAGATCGGGCTCAACATAAAGTACCGATATATTCAGCTGCGCGGTTTTTCCTCCGTAGGATGCGGAAAGTCGGGCACTGCGATCTTCCGTTACATCTCCCGTACTGACCAACCCGCCGCCGCTGACCGAAATATAGGATGACGATTCCTTCCAGGAAGGCGAAACTGTTTTCTGCGTACCGTCTGAATAATAAGCCGTGCAAGCGTATTGAGCAGACGACTCCTCGAATATGGAGGTCGGGCCGGCAATTGAAATGCTTTCGAGCGCAGGTGCCACATACGTGATCAAAACGGAATGCGTATCCGCAAAACCTCCATAGCTGGCCCCAACCGTTACCGCCTGATCGCTTAGCACATTTCCGCCGGTTAGAACGCCGGTGGATGATAACGACGCATAGGGAGAATTAACACTCCAGACCGGCTCCACAATGCTCGAACTACCATCCGAAAACTGAGCCACACAACTCAGATCAATAGAAGACCCTTCGGATACCGATACACCGCCGGCAATCATGATACCGACCAATTCCGGCGGAATATATTTAATGGTTAACGCCACATTAGCTGATTTTCCACCAAATGCGGCATAGACCAGCATCTGCGAATCGGAACTCACATCGCCGGCGGTCAACCGTCCGGCGGAATCAATCACGGCAGCCGAAGATGAAACACTCCAGTCCGCATCCACCGTCCGGGAACTGCCGTCTGAATAGGAGCCATTACAGGTGAATGTCGCGTTGGCCTGCTCATAAATCTGGGCCGGTCCCTGAATGGTTAATCCGGTAAGGGTAGGCACAGAGTCAATGACGGTGATTTCGAGACTCGCTGTTTCGCCATCATATATTGCGGTTACAGTGACCGTTTGATCTTCAATAAGATCATCAGAAGTCAGGGTGCCGCTACTATTGATGGCTGCGAAATCGGCATCCACAGACCAAACGGGTGTTATTATTGCGCTGCTGAGATCGGAGTATTTTGCCGTACAACTGAACTCGGCGGCTCCATCCTCATCCATCGAAGCAGGTCCGGAGATTTCAATTCCTGTAAGCACCGGCGCAGGCGGACCACCCGCTGGCGGAGACGGAATATCGATCGCCCACGCTTCAGTGCCCAGAATAAAAACCGATAGCGTGAGTAATCTGACGGCACCAGCCCCGAACCGCCCTTTCATTATCTTTTTATACATCGAATTCTTCCTATATTGATGTTCACACGTATTCCACTCTGCCCCAAGAGTCTCGACGGGACGGTTTGGTTGCCCGCCGAAGAAATACGTATGACTTCTACAGCATTCACTATGCCAATCTAGTCGGGGTATGTGTGCTGCGGAGGAAGAATTCAGTCGTTCTCAGATCAGGCTCTAAAATACACCTGCAGATATACCCTACAGCGGATCGCGTTCTGATCCGGCGGCTTCGCTATCTTAACAACTTCTAAATAATCTATTGAATGTCAGCAAATTTTTGTTTTGGCAAATATGAGAAAAATTAGTGTACGCCAAAAAACCTATAATACGTCATGTTTATACGCCCAAAAACCTGCGCACAAACTCTTTAAAACACCGTAAACTTGTTCCATTCTCCCTTAATCCATAAGGACTTACGCGTAAACAGACATACCCCAGTCTGTTAAGCGGATGTGTTTACTAAACCGTCCACTACACGTCAATTTTTAAAATCGATTAGTTGCCGGTCCCCTCTCATACTCGGCATAAAAAGGCTCTCAATCCTTCTTCCGAACCCGTTCAGAGAATCCAGAATCCATCATATGCAAGCTGTACGGATGCTGTTCGCATACGAAAAAAGATGGAAGAACTGATATTATTACAGCCTCAAATGATTCCGGATATATCTCATCTGGAACAGCACAGCAACAACAGGGCGGAACAGCGCACTCCGGTTGATCCTGAAAAGCAACTTTTCAACCCCTTCAAATGCGTTGCTGTGCGAAGCATGCAGCTTTTCCAGCTCATGGATATCTCCACTAAGCATGGCGTATCGATTGGAGTTTTTAACCTTATAGGCCATCAACTCCCGATTGGGCAGGTTATAGCGGCTGATCAGCCTGAGCCCCAGATCGGCAGTATCATTAACAAATTCAAATTTTTTTAACGCTGACAACGAATTAGAGGTCGATTCCTTGGTAATTCTGTAAAGAGCCAGCGCTTCGTCCATATAATGGAACCTGCCCCGCCGCAACAACTCACACCATGTTTGGGTATCCCCCATCGGGTAAGTAAGAAAAAGCTCTTCACTTGAATCAAAAATATCCAGAACATCTGACGTGCGGGCCACCACAGAACTGGCGGCAATTGCATAGCGACACAACAAAAGGTCAATGATCGCCTTCTCTTTCTCCTGTTTTACGCAGGGTTTTATCCCGCGCTTTGAATTAAATCCATGAATCTGCTTCCCTGTAACCTCATTTGACTTATCAAAATCTGAATGAACGAGCGATACACCGGGATCCGCCGCCAAAAGATCAACCTGCTTCTGCAGCTTTTTCTTGCAGATCCAAGCATCATCCCCATCGCAAAAGGCAACATATGTTCCGCAGCACTCCCGGGTGGTTTCAATGTAGTTATACACCCCCTGGGATTTAAAACGCTCCCGTCCTGCATCCTCTTGTGTCCGGAGAAACAAACGGATTTTTTCCGGATGGCGCTCCGCGTATTCAATACAGATTTCCCGCGTCCCATCCGTCGATCCGTCCTCTCCAAGACAGATTTCATACGAAAAATCGGTCTCCTGATCCAGAATACTGTCCAGACATTCACGAATGTACGGGCCGTTGTTATATGTAATAACCGAAACACTGACTTCCGGTTTATCTGTACGAATATCAAAATTCATCACTCTGCAGTGTCACTCACATAACTTTTATAGCTGTGGCCATAACCGTATCCCTCTGCACCGGAAAATTTTCCGGCCAACGAATAGGGCACATCATTGGCAATACAGCCCAGGATCAGCACATCAACTTCCAGCAGACGCGACAGCATCGACTTCAGACTCCTCATATTGGTTTTTCCTACACGGGACACCACAATAACAGAATCCACATACGAAGCCAGAACCACACCATCCCCCACCGGTCCAATCGGAGGTGTATCAATGATCACCCGGTCATATTCACTCCGTGCCCATTCAACCAGCTCCGCCAACTCTTTGCGCCCCAGCATTTCTGCCGGATTTACATTTTTCAAAGGCCGACTGGTAATCACATCCAGATTTTCAATCATATTGTGTGAAACCAACTGACGGTGCTCCATTCCCTCGTGGCGGGAAGAGAGCCACTCCAGCAAAGAAGGATGCTCTGAAGGAATCTCAAATATATTTCCCACCTGAGGACGCCGCAAATCCGCATCAATCAACAGTGTTTTCAACCCATTGCGGGCCAGACTGATCGCCAGATTACACGAAGAAATAGTCTTCCCCTCGCCGGGGCCCGCACTGCTGACCATCAAAACCTCTGACTGTTCTTTAAATTTTTCAGAAAGAATATAGCCATTAATTCCAACAAATACTTCAACCATGGCCCCGAAGCTGTCCACAATACCCGATTTCGCAATATCCGCACGGGTCATATATTTACTTTCACGGGGAAGAATACCCAGCACATGCAGCCCAAGATCCTTCAAATCGGTCACACTGCCGACCCGGTTCATCAAGAACTCCATCGCTACCGCCAGCCCTGCACCCAGCACACCGAACAGAAAAACGGTGATGATCACAATTTTCTTTTTATCCGGAGCAATCGGAATACGCGGCACCGCCGCTTCCCGCAATACCTTCACAAACGCAGTATCCTGCTCTGCCGCCAACCGGGTATTTTCCGTACGTTGCAGCACCGAGCGGTACGATGCCTCTGCAGTATCCCGCTTGCGCTCCAGCTTCAGCAATTTCCGCTTCCCGTCGGCAATCTTTTTATCCAGGTCACGCAATTCCGTTTCAATTTTCACCACCCGGCCTTGCATCTGACCGATTTTTGTTTTCAGCAGCGTCAATTCATTCTGAATCGCCTTCCAGGACACTTCAATAAACTGATCCAGTCTCGCAAGTGCCCGCTCCTCCGCTCTTTTCGCCTCCTGATACCGCGGATGTTTCTGTGTATATTTTTCAGAAACACGCTGAAATTCATCCAATGCCGTCTGCCAGGTTCCGAGCAATTCGTAGAGTTGCTGCTCTTTCGGAAGTCCCGTCGGCAACGTTTCAATACTGCGGCCCGACTCCTCCCATTCGGAAAGGTAATTATATTCCGTCTGCCTTAAAGCCAGCTGGTTTTCAAGTCCCGCTTTCTGCGCTTCCAAATCGGCCAGAATTGCCCCCAGACTCTCCCGCCGCTGCTCCAGCGTCGTAATCTGAAAAGCCTGCCGTTTATCCGCCAGCTCCAGTTCGACGCCCTCCAACTCCTTACGAAGCACCTCCGTCTGATCCACCAGCCATTTCACGGCGCCGTCAGAAAGTTCTTTATTATCCCGCTCCATCAAAAGACCGGCCGACTCAATCATCACATTCACCAGTTGTGCGGCAAATTCGGGATCCGGGCAGCGGAATGAAACATGCACAATATTGGCATTGCCCTGCTTATACCAGCCGACCTGACGCACCCAATACGCCAAATCCTGAACCCCGCTCCACGCAGTACGCTGCAAATACTCTTCTTTAGAATATTTGCTGAAATAAACCTCCGAAGCGATCTCCTCCATAGCCGGTGACCCGAACTTGGCAAAACGTGTATTGAAAATCACATCTTCACTCAGCGTGCCCCCGCCCTCTTCCAGGTTCACCTCCGTCTGAATGAACTGCGGCCGCTGAATACTCATTTCAATCTCAGCCTTCGCCTGATAGACGGGAACCGCAAATATCGCCCGGATGATACCAACCAGGATGCCGAGCACGCCGAAAATCACAGGGACATACCAGCGGCGCAATACCATAAAGAGCAAGCGCATCGGCTTTAACCCGCCGCTTCCTTTCAGATTTAACGGTGCAGGTTGATGCGGAGCTCCATAGGGCCCGGCCGGGTCCCCCGGCGGCGGAGTGTGCGGCGCCCCATAGGCCGGAGGCGGCTCATTTCCAGAAAACATAAATTATCACCTTATTCATCGACTCAATCCCTAAACAAAAAATATGTGCAAAATGCTCAAGTAAACGGTCCCAAAAAACAACATTAAAGCAACATCTTTGCCAAATCAAAAAAACGAGCATTATTCAACCAGTTCCGACAACATCCGCTCCACATGCCGTTTCAACTTCACCGGCGGCTTATCCATCAGCACAAAAACGCCCTCGGCATTCATCCGGGCATACGATTTCCACCCGTTGGAAGTCCGCCACGGCATCGTAACATTCTCCAAAGCAAGCCCTGCACACTCCTCACCCAGCCCCAGCTGTCCGCAGGTCCAAATGCATTTTTCCTGCGTCATACCGATCCGCTGCACACACTCAAACGCAAAATATTCCGATGCCTGCTCATCCATCACCTTTTTCGGATTCAAATAAGGATTCCTCGGCGGCGGCAGTCCCGCCGGCTTCATATTTTCATGCGCATACCTGTAAAAACCCCTCATCAACTGAATCGCCCGGTCAATCACTTCCGATTTTTCAACCAGCAGATCGGGCTCCATACCCGCCCGTTGAGCAATCACCTCGTAATCCGTCACCCCATCCATTACCGCCTTCAACACACGGTCCGCCTGCACACTCTTCATAAAATTCATTCTAATCATCAAAGGCTCCGAATCAACGCTTTTACCATTAAACCCATTGCCAGCTTTATAAGTTTTATTTATTCTGCGCAAATGAGTCTAAGCCTCCAGACATTGGAAACCGTATTCCCCCGGTCGGCACTTTACCGAAACGGGAATACCGCCGATGCCGTACACGAATCCTCCCTTCCCTTCGGCCGCTTTCCCTGGCGCGAACGCCACCTCCAATGCCTCTGGGCCGACTCCCGGAACCGCCCCGCCAAACTCACAACCTCCGATGGTGAGCCGGTTACCATCGAACACCCCGGCCACTGGAATCTCGAACCCGGTCCCGACTTTCTCAACGCGGTCCTGCTCATCGGCCAGGAAAAACGCCGCATCACCGGTGACCTCGAAATTCACATCCACCCCAACGGCTGGAAACAGCACGGCCACGCCCACGATCCAAATTTCGATCAGGTCCGCTTCCACATCGTCTACTTCCAGGGCCTGGAAATTCCCGGCCTTATCCAGATTCCCCTACAGGAAACCCTCGCCGCCAACCCACACTTCTCCTTCGAAAACATCGACACCGCCGCCTTCCCCTACTCCATTCCCGCCGGCGACTTCCCCCTGCACGGCATCGACCCCGACCGGAAAACCGAATTTCTCGAAGCCGCCGGCGAAGAACGCCTCCTACTCAAAGCCGAACGCCTCGCTCTCGCCATGCAATCCCGCGATCCCGAACAGGTCCTCTGGGAAGAACTCATGGCCAGCCTCGGCTATAAAAACAACAAAGCCCCTTTCCGCAAACTCGCCGCCCTCCTGCCTCCCGCCCGTCTGCAATCCCTCGCCGAAACCCCCGACCAGGCCTATGCCCTGCTCCTCGGACTCTCCGGCCTCCTGCCCAAAAACCCCGACCCGCAATGGACCCCCGCTTCCAGAACCTTCATACGCTCCGTCTGGGATTTCTGGTGGAAACAAGCCGACGAACTTCATGAACGCACCCTGAATAAATCCGACTGGACCCTCGCCGGTATCCGCCCCGCCAACCATCCCGTCAGAAGATTAATGGCCGCCGCCCACTACGCATTTAACATCGCTGACTTTAAAGACAATTTTAAAAAACTGACTCCGTCAGCCTCCAACCATTGGAACACCCACATCAGCTGGAAAACCCCATGCAAACCCACCGCACTCGTCGGCCAGGCCCGCGCCAACGCCATCATCACGAATATTCTCATCCCTTTCCGGGCCGCCACGGAAAATTCCTTCGACCTCAATCAACTCCCGCCCGAACCCGGCAACAGCATCATCCGCCAAACCGCCTACACCCTCTTCGGCCCCGACCACACCGCAAAAGTCTATAAGTCCGCCCTCGCCCGCCAGGGCCTCATCCAGATCTTCCACGATTACATAATCACCCACCGCCTTGATGAACTGAAAATGCTGTTTAGAGAAACGCAGCCCTCCATGCCTGATCAACCGCAGGGAGAATGACCCCCTCAGCTTTCAATACCTTAAGCTCCGCTGAGCTCAAGCCACAACCGGCTGCAACAGAAAGACCTTATCATTGCGGCGGACTTTTTCAGGAACCCTGAACGTCACCATGTCATTTTTCACAGCACGGTCCGCCGGCTTTCCATCGACGCGCAGCTCATTCAAATTAAACTGCACAGCCCCGGTGGTGGGTCCTTCGATCAGAATTTCACACCCCGGCTTCAGCTCGTGCTGCCAAAGCCTGAATTCCGCAATGCCGATTTTCGCAAAGTAATTGGTGACCAGCCCCTGCTCAACGCGCTTGTGCGTCGCCTGCGAATGGCCGCTCGCCGCCCACTCGCCCATTTTTTCACCGCAATAATAGCCGCCGTCCCAGAAGCCGCGATTGAACACCTCGGCCAGACCTGCTTCCAAAGGTTGGAAATGTTCGGGCTCAAACGTTCCGTCTTCGACCGCATCCAGACCGCGGCGGTACGCCTTGGTCACTGTGCTCACATACTGCGCCGTACGCGCACGCCCTTCCAGCTTGAACACCGTCACGCCGGCCTCCGCCAGTTTGTCGAGATGCGGCAGGGTGCACAGGTCCTTCGGCGACATAATATATCGGTTCTGCACTTCCAGCTCATCGCCCGTATCCACATCCACCAGCCGGTAGGCCCGCCGGCAGTTCTGAAAACAGGAGCCGCGGTTGGCCGATTGGTTGTAGCAGCCCAGACTCATATAACACTTGCCGGAAATCGCCACGCACAGCGCCCCGTGCGCAAACAGCTCAAGCTGTACCGGCTCGCCGCCGGGCCCGCGGACATCATCCTTGATAATCCCGTTCCGGATCGCCGCAATCTGCGCAAGCGTCAGTTCACGCGCCAGCACCATCACGTCGGCATAGCGTGCAAAAAACTTCACCGCACCGATATTCGAAATATTCGCCTGCACCGAAATATGAACTTCCAGCCCGATCGAATGCGCATACTCAATGGCCGATATATCGGACGCGATAATCGCCGACAGGTTCGCCGCTTTCGCCGCGTCGCAGAGGGTCCGCATGATCTCAAGCTCTTCGTCATAAACGATCACATTCAGCGCGAGGTACGACTTCACTCCGCACCACCGGCAGATGCGCGCGATACGCCTGAGATCGTCCAGCGTGAACGGGCTCGCCGCGCGCGAACGCATATTAAGCTGGTCCACCCCGAAATAGACCGAGTCCGCCCCGCCGCGGATCGCCGCCGCCAGCGAAGCATACGACCCCGCCGGCGCCATCAGTTCAAATCTGGAATTCTTTTTATTCATGGGCGGGACACCATAGAAGCTGCCCGCGTTTCATTGCAACTCATCTGAACATTGAAAAGGCATCAGGTCATACGGGATTTGATTTGATTAAAATGTACACTTCGGTATTTTTTGAAGCATCCCGCTTCAGAAGCCGCGGGGGCGGCTAGGAGGACCGGGGAGGCAAACACCAACCGGAGAGGAAATATGAAAAATATTCCCATTGATAACGTCCGCAACTTCGCTCTAATGGGCCACACGGGTAGCGGGAAAACCTCACTGATCGACAGCATCCTGTTCAAGCTCGGTCAGGTTGATCGGGTGGGTTCTCCGGAAAACGGTACCAGTGTGGCAGATTGGACCGAGGAAGAAAAAACACATGGTATGACCATCTGGGCCAAACCCTTCGATGGCGTCTACACCGCAGCATCCCGAAAAATCCGCCGGCTCGTCATGATCGACACGCCCGGCTTTGCCGACTTTATCGGCCATAAAATCTGCGCCGCCGAAATTACTGATGCGGCACTCATCACCATCGATGCCGCCGCCGGCATCCAGGTCGGCACACAGCGCGCATGGAAATCTGCAGAAAAACGAAACCTGCCCCGCGGCATTGCCATTACCTGCCTCGATAAAGACGACACCAGTTTTGATGATATGCTGATGGAAATCAAAGAGCGCTGGGGCGATGAGCGCTGCATTCCGATGGTGCTGCCCACGTCCGACGGCAAAGCCGTTGATATTCTCAACACCCCGTTCAGCGAAATCCCCGACGAACTCAAAGAACGCGTAAAATCGATTAAAGACCACCTCATCGAACTCGCCGCCGAAACCGACGATGCTCTCATCGAAAAATATTTCAACGGCGAAGAACTCAGTGCCGACGAATTTTCCGAAGGTCTGCGCAAATCCGTTCACGACGCGCATCTTATTCCGGTATTCGCCACTTCCGTTAAAGCCGATATGGGCGTAAAGGAAACCATGGATTCCATCAGCCGCCTCTTCCCCTCCCCGCACGACTATCCCGTCAGCTGTGCCGAGGGCAATGAAATTTCGGCCGACGAAGACCAGCCCTTCTCCGCCCAGATCTGGCGTTGCTTCAACGATCCATTCGTGGGTCAGATGACCTTCATCCGCATCTATTCCGGTGTGCTGAAACCCGGCATGGAAGTCTACAATCCCGTTAAAGATCAGAAGGAAAAAATCAGCGCCATTCTGTACGTCGACGGCAAAAAAACAACCGAAGCGCAGGAGGCCAAGGCCGGCGATATTGTAGCCCTCACCAAATTGAAGAACACCTTTCTCAATGATTCCCTCTGTGCAGTTGGCTCCAGTATTAAATTCGAACCGATTGTCTTCCCCTCGCCTGTCACCGCCTACGCAGTGGAACCGAAAAACAAAGCCGACGCCGACAAAATCGGCCAGGCCCTGCACCGTGCGACCGACGAAGATCCCTCCATCCGTCTCGAGCATAATACCGAAACGCACGAACTGGTACTCTGGGGTATGGGCGATATGCATCTTGAGGTCACGCTCGAGCACATTAAAAACCGTTCCAATGTGGACATGACGCACCACACCCCGAAAGTCGCCTATAAGGAAACCATTACGGGTTCCGGCGAGGGCCATTACAAACACAAGAAACAGTCCGGCGGCCGCGGCCAGTATGGAGAATGCTATATCCGCATCCGCCCTAAATCCGAAGAGGAGCCCAAATGGTTTCTCAATAAAATCGTCGGCGGTGCCATCCCCGGCGGTTTTATTCCCGCCTGCGAAAAAGGCTTTGTGGAAGGTCTCCAAAACGGCCCGCTGGTTGGTTCAAAAGTGATTAATGTACAGGTCGAACTCTACGACGGCTCCTACCACGACGTCGATTCCTCCGAAGTCGCATTTAAAATTGCCGGCTCAAAAGCGTTACACGAAGCGATTGAAAAATCATCGCCGGTTCTGCTAGAACCGATCATGACCGTAAAAGTAGTTGTGCCCGATCAATTCATGGGTGACATCTCAGGACTTTTGAACACGAAACGCGGCCGTATTCTCGGAATGGGTCCCGAGGACGGATTGCAGGTCATCAATGCAGATGTCCCGCAGGCTGAAATGTTCAGATTCTGCTCGGAACTCCGCTCGCTTACGAGCGGACAGGGCTCGTTCGAAATGGACTTCGCCCGCTACGAGCAGGTACCGGCTCACTTGGCCTCGAAAGTCATCAGTGACGCAAAGGCCGCCAAAGAGGAGTGAGTTTGGAAAGAGGAGAAAGAGAAGAAAAAGTAAAAGAGGAAAACTGAAACAAACGTTCCGAATGGAACACCCCGCGGGCGCCCCGGATTATCCGGGGCGCCCGCCTTTTTGCCGCATTGCAAATTCCCAATGTATGGAATCCGGCAACAGGCCACTCTCGGAACGACATATGAACGCGTTACGGCAGGACGAATACCGTTTCGTAATGCGGCATACTGTTGTTCTTCCAGTCCGTTTCCTGCGATGGATTATTCCACCACAGCGGCTGCACATGAGAGGAACTCCAGCTTGCACCTTCAGAAACCAGATTGCTGAGCACCGCGGAATTGGCTCCACTGACATCGACGGTTTCGCTGATATCACTGGCTACGTCATAAAGGGCCCAACTGCTGTTACCGATCCTGAGCGCTTTCCATTGATCCTGCCGGATACCGACACTGGCGGCCGTTGTACTATAGGTTACCGTATAAATCGGCTCGCCGGGCCGGGAATGTTCAGCCGCCATCAGCGTATCCCACAGATCTTTCCCCGCCACCTCCTGACCCACGGGAATCTCCGTTCCCGCAAGACGGGCAAAGGTGGGATAAAAATCCAGCGCCGTTACCGGATAATCATACGTCACACCGGAAGGAATCATATTCGGCCAATGCATAAACATCGGCACGCGAAACCCGCCCTCGGTTACGTCACCTTTCCGACCGCGCAGTACGCCGTTATCGCCCCAGCCGCCAACCTCGTCCGAACGGCCTCCGTTATCACTGAGAAAAATAATCAGCGTATTCTCATACTGCCCGGTATCCTTCAACGCCTGTACCAGCTGCCCGACACCGCGGTCCATGCCTCGGATCAGCCCGAGCAGATTTCTTCTATAGCGATCCGGCACGTCGGCAAAAACCGCAAGATCTTCCGCTTTGGCCTGATCACGATCATTGCGTCCATCCACCATAATGGAGTGCGGTGCATTATAGGACATGAACAGAAAGAAAGGATCCGCCGTAGCAACCGCCTGTTCGATAAAATCAATCCCCTTATCGGTCAGCACATCGGTAATGTGATCCTCCGATCCAAGTGAAGTGTCCGCCACTCCGTTATACTGAGGATAACGCAGGTAATCCCAGCCACTGGCCTGGTAGGGGCCCCAATAGAGAATACCGCCTCCGAGAAAACCGTAGAACGCATCAAATCCGCGATTGTTCGGGTGAAATTCGGGTTCCTGACCGAGGTGCCATTTTCCCATCAGTCCGGTGTAATAGCCCGCATCCTGCAACATACTGCTGAGCAGCACCTCATTCGTGCTGATACCCTGGGTGGTGTAATTACCGGAACTGTCATCCGGCAGATTGAACGGTCCGCCAAAATCATGTGGATAGCGACCGGAAAGGAGGCCCATGCGGCTCGGCCCGCAAAACGGATGCACGACATACGCCGACGTGAAGATGGTGCCGTTATCAGCCAGTCGATCAAGTTCGGGTGTGGAAACCTGTGCCGTCCCATTATAGGCATTGTTTTGATTCGGCCCCGAATAGGGATGGTTGAAACCGACATCCGCATAGCCTAGATCATCGGCCAGAATGAGCAGTATATTCGGTCTCGATGATGGCGGAAACACCCGGTTCCGGAAAAAGCCCCCTTCTTCCATCCCGCCGTTTTTCTGATAGACCACTTGATTATAGTTCGGTGTATCGGAAGATTCACGGTTGGTCGCCGCCCAGATCCGCTGCCATTTCCCGGTTATCAGATTATCGGTCCATTCCGCGGTGTAGTGGATACCTGTATTCGTACCGGCAACTTCCAGACTGAAAAAATCCACAGCGGCATGACTTACCGCGAGCTCGGGAAGCTGCCCCGCATCCGCCGGATTAGTCGGATTTCCTCCGTGCGCAAACTCCATACGGTCCGAAACCCCGTCCTTATCAGCATCCGCAAGGTAATACCCGCTCAGCCCATACTGCTCAACATATACATCCCAATCGGTTTTCCCTGCTTCGATTGGAGGATTCGCAACCCCGCCTTCAACGGTTAGCATTATATTTTCCACCCGGGGATTTCCTGTGCCCGACCCGTCATCCACAAACACCAAGGCAAGATACACGGTTTTCCCGATATCCGCCGCAGTGCTGGTATAAAGAGCACTGTTCGTATGATAAGTCCACTGGCCGTTCAACGCCCGGTTTATGGAATAATCATCCGTTTCACCAATCTGCGTCATGCTCCCCGAAGTCAGCGAAGCGTCCACCGGCGCATCCGTGGTAAACAGATAGGCCCGCAGAAAATCATTGCCGCTTTCCCAGTTCGATTCTCCGCCGCCGGCACCGAACTGATACGACAGCGAAAACGTCTCACCTGCAGCCGCAATCGTGTACCCCATATCATTCACCGTCAGCCGATTATGAAAGGTATAGGCTCCGCCCGATGAAGAGTCGTCACTGCCGATCATCCCCGACGTAAAAACAAAATTCCAGGATTCATCGCCCGCCGCATGATGCCAATGCGGCGTTTCTGCATAGGTCAGTGTAATCCCGGAACCGGCCGACGCACCGTTACCGTTGAAATTTCCATTACCCCGCGTTCCACCGATAATCGTAGTTTGGGCCCATGAAGCACTGCCGGCCAACATAGCCAGACCGACCCCGGATAACTTTATAAAATCAAGCATTCCCTCCTCCTTTTTCTCGGGCTTCGCTCTATCTGACACCGCCCAATTTCACATATCAACACACATCCGATAACCGAGATTTTTGTAATTCATGTATCACCCATTACACTCCTCGCAGAACTCCTGTGCAAAAAAAACTTCCAACCATCGGATTTCTCCAATGGCTGGAAGCTGTTGCTGAGATGAGAATGTCTACCCGTCCGGAATCGCGGTCTCCCGCTGGATAAAACCTCTATTTGAACAACCAGGGATTGCCCCTATCAATGACCTCTTTCGGCCGTGAGGCCGCCACACGCACCCCTTCGTCATTGAACCGGTTCGGGTAGTGAAGCTTTTTTATATTTTCAATGTGGGCGAAAAATATTTTTTTCGACGCTTCGTACTGAATGATTTCTCCGCGCTCATCTCTTAAAATAACTACATACCCCTCATACTCAGTCCCGCGGAGTGAAGCCTGATCGGTGAGCGCCTTGGTTTGAGTCCGTACCGGATCATCGGCCCGAAAGGAATAGATGCCCTGATTTTCTTTGGTCGGCGTAAAACTGCTTTTTTCCTTACTCAGAAAAACATAATGATCGCCGCCGACTTCTTTTCCCATAGCATAGTATTCAATGAAAATTTGATGTCCGTAGTCAAATTTTGCGTCTTTCTGTTTCACCCTCACTCCAAAGGTCCAGTCAAAACTGCGACTGGGAAATACCAGATCCACAAATGGAGTCGGAGGCGGTTCGGGAACTTTTTCACTGATACGGATAAATTCGATATCAAACTCCGGCGGTTGCTCCAGCTGGATATACGCTCTGTCTTCTTCGGACAACCCGCTCAAAGGAACTTTAGCCTGTTTCCCTTTTGCTGTTTTTAAAACAATCGTAGGTCCAAGACGGTGAACATATTCCGCTTCAAAGGTCTTTCCCTCCGATGTGGTCCACATACGGACCTCCGCATAAACAGAACCGGAAAACAGCGCAGCACTCAGAACCAATAATGTACGTTTATATTTCATCACGAATGCACCCTATCGATTAATAATCTTTAAAAACGGGTCCGTTGGTTACCGAAGCATCGCCTTCGGCCAGCATAAAGTGAATGGAGTCCACCATGTCCTGACTCAACTCTTCGGTTTTAAAAATCGGCAGCGTCGGTCCCAGCATGAAAGGATTGTTTGGATATTCTTCACCCTCAACCTCCACACAGAGCATGGCGGTGAACAAACCGCCGCCGCCCTCACCGATCAACACCTCCATATCCAGCGGCTCTCCGGCCTTCAGGTCAATCCAATCTCCAACCACCGAAAGGTTATTGCCCATGGCATATTTACGGTTATCCACAGAGTCAGAATCCCACAGTGAAATCAGATAGGGCTCCGGACCTTGCGGCCAGGTTGCAAGCAGGACAACCTCCCCGTCAACCCGAACAATCATATAGTCATCCCCCTGCCCCCAGAAACGGATACGGATATCTTCAGGATAAACCAATTGCCCTTTGTAGTGGGCCAGCCAGCACCAGGAAGCTCCCCCTTCCTGACCGAAAGCGGCAGGACCTAACGTGGAGAGTTCGGTCGGAACACAGAAATGCGTGGTAAACAACCTCTTCGGAGCTTGGTAATATCTGGAAAAAACACTGCTTTTCCAGCCTTTGATCAGAAAGTTTTTCACAATATTGGCCATGGTATCGGGATCCATCGGGACCGCTCTTCCACTACGGTCACGATTCATATCATAATACGTACCGACAAAGTCATTCCCGATCGAATGCTCCGATCCGAAGAAGCTGACCTCTTCCAGATCCGGAGCCATATCAAACCCCCCGATATCTCCGGCCAGACCTTCCCCGATACCACTCATTTCCGGCAATTGAATGTCCGGCATACTCGCTTTCTGCACTTTAGTGACAATACGGGTAGTGGATTTCGGCTTGGTGCTTTTCTTCACCTTCACTTTCGGCTTTTTCAGCTTCATTTTCGGACGGTCGACCGGCTTGGGAGGTATAAACTTCTTCTCCTCTTTCTTCACAACGTTGAACACCACCAGCATACCGGCCAGCGCGAAGGCTGCCGCATGAATCGCAATACTGATTACAAATCCACTCGGGGCACCTTTCACCACCCCATTCCCTTTTTTGACGTTGCTCTTTTTCATGTTCCCTCTCACCTCTCAGAGTTTCCCTTCTCTCACAACATCTTGAATATGACCCGGATCTGAAAGGGGGCACATAGTCATTCCTGCAATAGAATCCGCTTTAATTGCACTTCTTTTTGCCTGAACTGCACTGCGGAGAAGGAGGACGCCGGAGCATTGGCCGATGGCCACGGTGTCCTGCCCTTACCGACGATCCGGCTCAACAGAGTATTCCCGAACTGCGCCGTCACAAAACGAGTATAAAAAAGGCCTCCGGAGATTGGAAATTTCCAACCTCTGGAGGCCTGCGTGTGATGATGAAAAAACGGATTACATGGTGAAACGGCGGCGAATGAAGAGTACCGCTCCGCCAAAGGCCGCCACCAGTCCCAAAGTGGCCGGTTCCGGAATGGCGTGCACTTCAAAATTATCCACCTGTACGACCCCTTGAGCAACATCGACAGTATCACCGCGTACCCACAGCGTCAGATAATCCACGGCCGAGTTATCGGCAGCCGTAAAATTGCTTCCGCCGGCTTCAAGCGAACCATCAATGTAGATTGCATAACTGCCTGCAGAAATCGTCCCGCCCACACTCGGAGCGTCCGCATCGGAGGTACTGTTATTGATGACATATTCTATGGTGTGTACCGTATCAAATGACACATCCCCCGCACTGATATCAAACCGTGCGGTATCATCGGTACCGGTACCGGCATAAGATGCATCACGACCCCGCAACCGAAACTGGCCATTCGTAAACGTTGCCGAATTCATGCGAAAGTCGAATTTGAATGTGGTTACCGCATTCCAGCCAGGATTCGGAGTCACCCCGTCGCCGCCGTCAAACAGAGCAAATCCATAACTTCCATTATCGCTTCGTGACGAAATCTCCAAATGCTGTGAGGCAAAATTTGCATTGCCAGCCACCACATTGGCATCCGCTCCAGGGCCGCCGACATCGCCGAAAGCCGAAACCCCCGCTCCGACTGCACCCACATTGCCCAGGGCCTCAGTATCGAAGTTATTGGAATATATAAGCTCCGCCGAAACCGACTGCACCAGTAACATGCAAACGGCAACCGACGGTATAATCATTCTTCTCTTCTTCATCTCTTCTCCTTATTTCGCCGGCGATTCCACTTCCACCGGTATTGTCATTGAAAATGAACTTTCACGCCGACAGCGAACACCGTGATTCCCGCAATAAAGAAGGCCGTCATTGCACTGCACTTCGCAGTCAAGCCCAACCGACTTAATCGATTTCCAACTTCACAAATAGATTTTTGCCGTCCGTTCCGAACGTATGAGCGTAGGAATTGAGCATTCCATTTGTTGCAGACACCCATACCGTATTATTCGTAATCCACGGACCCTGTTTCAGATCGGTTGTACTGACGATCCGGGCAACCACCGAGTCATCCCCAATCAGACTGAAACTATACTCACCGGTATCCACATCAAATGACGGCAGAACACCGAAATCATCCCCGTTGGTGGGATTTCCCCCGAATACATATTCCCCCCAGTCATTCAACCGGTCAGAATCGGAGTGATTGGTTTTCACCCCGCTCAGCAGATATTTCTCTGCAAAATTATGCCATGCAGTCGGAGTGCCTTTTTCCCAGACCCGGATATATTCAACCTCGAATTCCGCCGGCAGACTGGATGGATCCGGGGTACCCCACCACGGAAAGATCTCTGCATCCGCCCAGATATGCTGACTGCCCGGCAAAGGCCACTGGGTTGAATGAATGCCATTGGTTTCCACCCAGCTGCGGGTCGTTGAATGAATGAGCTGTCCGTCGGCATAGATTTTCAGGTTCTCTTCGTCCCACTCCGCGGCATAGGTGTGAAAGCCGTCTTTGAAGTTAAAAGGAAGCTCTGTGGTTTCAGTCCACGGCGAGTTGGGGATCGGTTTCGACCAGTCATGAAGTGATGACCACATTTTATTGGTTCGGGAATAATTGGATGACGGGCTTCCAATGGCTTCAAAAACATCAATCTCACAGGCCGGACCTTCAGGCCCGGCTGTCGTCCAGAATGCCGCAACCGTACTCGCATCCGGATGTTTGCATCGGATTTCCATATATCCGGTTTCGCCGGAGAGCGCCTTCGACCACATCCCGCCCGTGGTGAATTCGTTATATCCATACGGATCGTTCACCCAGTTAAAAGAGGGATCGTATTCCGTTCTGATCTTCAGCATTCCATTGGTCACCTGCAGGTTATCCGGACTGTATTCCCAACCGGTATCCCAGTTATCGCCATTCGTCGTGGAATATGAGCGGCCTGAAAACTGATTATTCCAGTAAACGCCATCCCGACCGCAGATCTGCCATTTGGTTTCGTCGAGATGAGTGCCTTCAAATTCATCACTGACGGCTTCGAGCAAAACCCAGTTCCCCGTATTCTCCGGATCGGTATGAGGATAATACGCCGGAGCAGGTTTCTCATAAACATAGGCTTCATCACGAACCGTCACATTATCGATGTAAACCGCGGAAGAAGCACTGCCTGCGTTCATCCACATTCCAATATCTGAAATCACCGTGTTCGTTTCCGATCCGCTCTGATCCATGGCATCCTGAAGCACCCGGGTTCCATCGATCCATACAGCAAATTCATCGTGTGCCAGACTGCTTCCATCATAGGTCACCGGCGATCCGCTCATATTCATGACCACATCAACGTGCTGAACGGTATCCAGCGCAAATTCACTGCCTTTACGCATGTCCCAGCTTTTCCCCCAGTCCAACCGGTTCAAAACACCGTAGTTTCCCTTCATATTCATCCGAAGATAACCGTCCCCGAAGGCCGCACTCCCGAAATAGGCATCGAATGAAAGCGTCATTACCGCCGCATCCGGCGGATTCAGCGCTCCAAAAGACCAGGCGGTATCGGACTTCATCTCCAGCCACCTGGTACCCAGCGGAACACCTTCCGCAATATTCATTCCCTCTGTGTTCGTCCACTCCACAGCTGACGGAATCGCCCCCACGGCATCTCCTTCAAACGTATCCTCAAACACAATCCCGGCTGAGGCCGAATATACCGTCAGAGCTGACACGGCAATAAACAATCCCTTCATTTTCCCTCCTTTGAAACACCTGATAAACTACCTGAAATTTTCTGCATTGGATCAATATGCCGCGTTCCCCTGCATTACAACATGGTCAATACAGCACAAAGCTGATCTCTGGTTGACCGTTTTATTCAACGATGATTATCCCGGGAACGCATTCTGCAGAAGAAAAGAGGCCCCCTTTGCAACGCCGGGCACCTCTCTCCATTCAATCCGTTCAATATGTTAATCAACAAGCAGCTTCAGGAACTTTTTGTTTTCCGCGGACCCTGTGTTGTTGGTATAGGCATTCAGAACCCTGTTGGTTTCCGAAACCGCCACCGTGCCAATAGTCGACCAAGTGCCGAGCACCAGATCATCGGTCTCCTGAACATGGGCAATCACCGAATGATCTCCGATCAGGTGGAAGATATAATTTCCGGTATCCGCATCAAACACAGGCTGGGTTCCCACATCGTTTCCATTGGTTGGATTTCCGCCGAACACATATTCCCCCCAGTTATTCAGACCATCCGCATCGCCGTCAGCGGTTTTACTTTCGCCCAGAATACCGTAGGTGATCAGGAAGTCTTCGTAGGCGGTGTAAACCGGCTCGGCCTCATCCAGAATCCGCAGCCGCATGTTGTCCATTTCCGCCCCTTCTTCACCTTCTGCGTTGTGATACGCATACATTCCGAAGTAAATATCAACGGCATCATAGAGAACCTGATTGGTATAGCTGCTGTCGCTGTACGACTGCAACACGCCCCCGTTGGCATCCAGCACCTCAACACCCACGCGCCAGATGCCTGAATTGGTGGTTTTCTGAGCCGTATAGGTAATCGTCATCGGAGTGCTTTCGATATCCGCAGCCCCGCCGGTAAGATTGCTAACACCAATCGCATTCAGGCTCATGGAAACCTGCACATCACTGGCACGGGCAGGATCCAGCGAAACCCCGAATCCCCCATCCGGCCAATCGCCTCCGACATCCCAGTTGAGCTGTTTCGTGCGGAAGCCCATCTGCGCTTCGGGTTCACTGCCGAAATACTGCTGCGAAGCCTCATACGGAGCGGTATTATCCGCAAGTGCCGTATTATTGGTGGTCAGGAAAAAATCGATCCCGTTACGGGTTTCACGGGCAGGGTGGGCAAACAGGGTGTAATCCATTTTAAACTCAATCGTTTCATTGGTCACCACTGCACGACCCAAACCGTTGGTATGAAGCACCCCACGCCAGTTCCAGCCCTTTTTGTTGACTTCAAACTCCGGCTCTGTACTTCCCGGACGGTGCACCAGCCGCGCCCCGGCGGCATTCGTATTGATAAAACCGAAGCCCCACTGATTCAGACTGTCCCATCCCCCCAGATTCGAGAAAACCGTGTTGTCATCTGTACCGTCAAACTCATAATCAAACACCGTGTCCCACGGATACTGAATCACGTACGCTTCATCACGCACCTCGATATTATCAAACTGTACCGCCGCGGAATTAACCCAGAGCCCGATCCTGGTGATCAGCGTATTATTCTCCGAATCGGCCTGGTCCATGGTGTATTCCCCACCAGGACCGACCGAACCGGCATTTGGGCTGGCCAGCGAACCCTCCACCCAGACGGCAAAGCTGTTATGATCAATGGTCGTTCCGTTATAGGCCACCGTTGCTCCGCTCTGATTCATAACGACATCAAAATGCTGCACTTTATCCATACTGAATTCCGTGCCTTTTCGCATGTCCCAGTTTCTCCCCCAGTCCAGCCGGTTCAAATTCCCAAGATCTCCGACCATGTTCATGCGCATGTAACCGTCTCCGAAATCCGCCGTATCAAAATAAGCATCAAACGAAAGCGTCATCACTGCGGCATCCGGCATATCGAGTGTTGCAAATCCCCAGCCGCCGGTGCTGACATTATTTACCCACTGCGATCCCCAAACCCCTCCGTTGGTCACCGTCATCGGCCCCGCATCAACCCAGACATTCGTAGGACTCGGTGTATCTCCGAGCGCATAGTTTTCAAAATCATCTTCAAACGTGATTCCTGCCTGTACCTGACTCGCGATCAGGCCGGCACCGAAAAGCGTGCATAGTGCATATCCTGTTTTCATTATGGGTTCCTCCTGTTTTCTGTTCAGAGAAGAGGCCCGGCACCTCCGTGACCTTTTCCCTATTTGATTACGTTCAGGTTCCCACGGGATATCATTTTTTAGAACAGCCGATGTTTTACGATACATAACACGTATTGCACTAAATGGTTCGTTTGTGAAAAAACAGCAGCTGAAAATTTAACACGAAAAACCAAAAGGACCGGAAGCGGCCTACCGCTTAGCCGCATGCCGTTTCCGTTCGGCGCAAATTATACAATTCCGCCGCACTTCATTTATCCCGAAAAAAAGGAAGGCCGAAACCTTCCTTTTTCCAAACTCTGGAAAGAACAGATCAGGACCAGTTCATCGGCATGAATACGGTCATTTCCGCAGTTCCGCGATTGCTCCAGGCATAGTACGGAATCAACTGAGCTTTAAACGGTTTGAAGTCCGGCTTGGAAACCCGGTGATACATCCCGCTTGTATCGGTGTCATTGCGCAACAACACTTCAGTACTGATGGCTTTCATGCCGCCGAGCAGATCCGGCCGATCTTCCACCTTGAGCTCGGCATCCCCCTGCAGGTAGACATCGAGAATTGATTCCCCTTTCGGCAGATCCGGAGATTCAATGCAGTAGAGCAACGGCCCGCGTTTTACCGCCACCTGATTGCGCACCTCCTCGATATACGGATGTCCTTCAATAAACACCGCGTCCATCGGCAGGTTCAGCTCAACCGTATCGCCCGTTTTCCATGCACGGCTCAGCACGGCAAACTCGCCGCCTTTAACCGCCACACCGGCCGCTTCCCCATTCACGCTCAACGTCGCATTTTCCGCCCATTCCGGAATACGCAGATAGAGATCAAACGCATCGGCTTTACACTCCTCCATCGTAATCGTCACGGAACCATCCCACGGATAGTCCGTCTGCTGGCGCAGTTTAAGAGCAGAGCCATCCTGCAGATGAGTAGAGAGCTGATTCGCCCCATAGAGATTCACCGACACCCCGTTGGGCGTCAGGCTGTACGCCCAGCCGGAAACCTTTGCAATGGTTCGCACCAGATTCGGCGGACAGCAAAAGCATTCCAAATAGGGTTCGCGGTGCGGCGATTCCGTCGCTTCGAGATCTTCGCCGTAATCACGCTGACCATGAACAAAGCGCAGCGGATTGGCATAGAAATAATCCTTCCCGCTGTGACCGATCCCCACCAGCGCACTGTTATGCAGCACCAGTTCCATGATGTCCGCATACTTTGACTCCCCTTTAATCCCCAGCATACGATAGCTGAACATGGCATTTGCAATATTGGCACAGGTTTCATTATACGACGTTGTATTCGGCATTTTGTAGTCATCAATAAAACCTTCTTCAATGAGCTGCCGACGCGGCGAAGAACCGAAATGGGTCTGCCCGACAGCGCCGGTGGCATACATCTTCCGATTCACCACGCTGTTCCACAACCGGTCAAGGGCATCCAGCAGCGCCTGTTCTCCGGTCTCAGCGGCAACATCAGCCGCTCCAGCATAGTAGTAAAGCGCCAATACGGCATGCCCTGCGGCCTCAGTCTCTTCGCGTATAGCAACCGTCTCCTGCACCATGTCGCCGATCGGATACCCCTCCGTTGTCGAATCATGCACCACCGGATATTTTCCCCGGTTGTTAATGAAGATTCCGGCCAGTTCGAGATAGCGTGCATCTCTGGTGGTGCGGTACAGCTCGGACAACCCCATAATCTGCGACTGATTGAATCCGAAGCGTCCCAACTCCGGCGGCTGAGGCTGGAAAAGGCTGTAAAGCAGATCCGCATTTTTTACCGCAATGTCGAGAAAATTGGTTTTCCCGGTAACACGATGATGAATGCAGGCCGCGGTATAGAGATGGCCGCAGTTATACATCTCATGATATTTCCGGTTTGAAAAATGACCGATGTTATTAATCTGAATGTAGGTGTGCAGATATCCGTCGTCTTCCTGCACCTCCGCCATCAGCTGCAGGATTTCATCCAGTTCATCCATCAGCTTTTCGTCTTTGTTGATGGCATAAATATGAACACAGGCCTCCATCCATTTAAAAAAGTCGCCGTCGTGCCAGTAGAATCCTTTGTGTTCTCCCGCCATCAGTCCGGCAGCGATTTTAAAATTGTTGTAGGCATGGCCGACGTCGCCCTTCAGCACCTCGCCCATATACGGGACCATCGTCTCTTCGCACTGCTTGAATTTGTCGGCCCAGAAACCACCTGTCCAGCGGCACTCGCCGATGCCGATCGATTTAAACTTCACAAACGGACTGGCCGAATTGTCGGTCACTGCAGGAATACTCATGGTTAACATCCTAAGGTTTCAGGTTTAAAAATCAGTCCTCGTCTTTAATAACCAGCTTCTGCTGAATCTCTTCAATCGAAAGACCTTTCGTCTCCTTGAAGGAGAAAAACAGAATCACCAGTCCAACGGCCACACAGACCGCATACGTCAGCAGCGTGGAAGCCATGCCCAGCGTATCAAGCTGTACCGGAAAAAACTTCGCCACACTCCAGCTGATAAAAGTACTGATAAATCCAAAAAGCGGAATCGCAATCCCGCGCAGAGCAATCGGAAAAATCTCCGAAAAAACAATCCACATAATCGGACCGATGGAAAAATGAAAGGCCGCAATGAAACTGAGCATGCAGATAAAAATCAGCATGGCATTCATCTGAGCGGCTTTCTGAATCAACAGGCTCTGATTATTCCGTGCATCCTTTTCCCCGAGCACCTCTGCAATGGCGGCCTTAAACTCCACATCACTGTGGTATTCCACACCGGCAATCGCCCCCAGCCGTTCCGGTTGCGGAAACGTACCGGATTCCGCAAGCTCGACAACCGTGGTCTCCGGCAGGGTATAGGTCGCCTGTGAAAAACTGTAGGCGCCGACACCGAGACTCGCAATAATCCAGAGCATACCGCCGACGATCAGCGGACGGCGGCCGAGTTTATCGACCAGCAGCAGCGCCACAATAGTGAAGACCAGGCTCGCCACGCCAAACAGAACCGTCTGCGCAAAGGCGGCATCTGTGCCGAAACCCAACTGCTCCACCACCGTGGTAGCATAAAACATAATGGCATTAATTCCCGATGCCTGCTGCGCAATGGCAAACGTCACAGCAATCACCAGAATCAGACGCATACGCCGACCGAAGATCTCCCTGAACTGCGTCAGGATATCGTGATCATGGGCATTTTCGGCCATACTTTCACGCATCTCATCAAGGTGATGGTCGATTTCATCATCGGGCAGCAGCTTTGTGAGTACGTCACGCGCTTCCGCCTCACGCCCTTTATAAAACAGCCACGACGGACTTTCCGGAATGAAGAAAAGAAGAATCAGCCAGATCGCCGCCGCCGGAATTTCAGAACCCAGCATCCAGCGCCAGGTATGATCCGCAAACCCCAGCGATTCCGCCCAGCCGGTGCCGGAAACCGAAGCTTTGAAAATCGCGTCGTTGATGAAATAAGCCAGCGTCAGACCGATCACAATATTGATCTGCGTCATCGCCACCAGCTTTCCGCGCCAGCTCGGCGGAGAAATTTCGCCGATATACATCGAGGCCAGCGTGATGGAGCTGAATGCCAGTCCGCCGATAAAACGAGCAATAAAAAGGGTCCAGTAGCCCGGCGCAAAAGTGGAGCCGACGGCCGAAATCAGATAGAGCGTTGCAATCATCTGTATGACCCGTTTTCGGCCGAAGCTGTTGCACATCGGCCCGACAAACGGCAGTGCAATCAGCACGCCGAGCAACGTGGAGGAAACCACATTGCCCAGCATATCCGGTGTAAGACCGAACTCTTCAGTAATATAGCTGGTCGTGCCGGAAATGAGTACGGCATCAATCCCGAATACCAGCCCGCCGATCGCCACAATCGTGGCAAAGACAAAAGCATTTCTCTGATAGTTTTTCATTGTTCCCCTCTATTGCGCCGCAACGTCCAGCAGCAGCACCCCGTTGGGTTCCAGCGAAAATGCAGAACCCATCGATTTCCCCGTAAGCACATCACCCGCATCCACCGGCTTTCCGTTCAGATCCTTCAGCTGCAGCTCGGCCGTGTGTTTCCCCAGATTAAGAATATTAACCAGATAACCTTCTCCGTTCGGATTTTTCACCACACGCCAGGTACAGCCTTTATGCGTTGATCCATTATCCTCCGAAACAACTACCGGCAGTTTTGTTCCCGGGCTCAGGGCCAGAACCTTCTGCTGAATCTGCTCGACCGTTGCACTTTTCGGCAACATAACCAGCCGTCCTTTTCCGGCGGAAAGTTTTTCTGCACGGGGCTGCCCATACTGATTTTTTCCCAGGCTCAGGGCATCGACAATCACCGTACCGCCTCCGTCCAGATACTGCTGCAAAGCCGCAAATTCGGAATCGGTCACAAACGGGGTTTTATACACCACCACCGTATCCCACTGGCTGTGATCCTGTTTGCTCAGCATTTTTTCCGTCATATAGCCCAGCGGAAACCCTTCAAAAAACAGTTGTTCATACAACTCAAATTGTTCGCTCATGTGACGGTGTTTATTGATCGCCGAGGTTTCCGAATAGAACAGACGGACCGGACGACGCTGCCGGCGAATCGCCATAATTTCTTCCGAAACACTGTTCAGGTCATACATCACCTGCGTCACTTCATTCACCACATGCGGCTGCTGATTGGCCGAAGCCGCATAAGAACCGGCCAGTGCCGGATCAAAGAAATTCAGTTCGCCTTCCATACGGTTTTCCGGAGATCCGTCCGGATCGCGTGCCCACCACCAGGCCAGATTCGCATCCATCCCCTGGATTGTCGCCAGCCAGTAAACGTTGCGCACATATTCCTCGGGCATATCCAGCTCGCGTACCCACGAAGCCGAAAGAAAATGATTTTCCGAATTGAAGTGAATCTTGTTCGGCGCAACTGATTCGAGGAAATCATACGTCATACTCAGCTCTTCCCAGAAATAGGCATAGTGCGCCTCCCATGGCTCAGGCTGTTTGGCATTCAGATTCCGGATCCATTTCGTTTTGGCATCATCGCCGATCATTGACGTCAGCTCCGTCAACGCCTCCACATCAATGCCATGCGAGCGATAGTTTTCGGAAAAGAGATTGGGCTGCAGTTTGATGCTGGTATCCGCCTCCGGATTTCCTTTACGTAATTCGTTCTGAATATAGGTAAACCAATCCGTTACCCGGTCCATATTAAAGCGGCAGAAATCATACCACAGCGGCGAGCCCCGCAGCGAGCGCGGCAGCGGGAACGGATAGCTAATTTCATCAAATGATTGAAATCCGGTTTTCCAGAGTGCATTCAGTTTTCCGATATCCCCGTTATAATTTTCCTTCAGCCACACTTTAAAGTTGGCCTTCGTATACGAAGAAATCGAATTCATCTCTTTATACCGCTGGGTCCAGTGCTCCTTCGCCGCATACCAGTGCGGCTCATTGGAAAGAATGTAGCCGAGCTGGGTCACTTTTTTTCCGCGGGTAAGCTCGCCGGACTTACGGGCGATTTTCCCCCACACCTCACGCACCAGCGGGTTATCGATATCATAGCCGGTGAAAAGGCTGCGCCCTTTATCCGCCTCCGGTTCTTTCTCCAGCACCCACTCCGGAATCCCGCCGTTCCAGAACAGCAGAAACCCGACGTTTGTATCAGAAATCCCGGTAATTTCTTTCAGCAGTTCCTCATCCCACGATCCGTCTTCTTTGAGCAGAAACGAGTTGATCGCCCGGTCGTGATCCACCGGATACAGGTTTTCACCCCCGTGAAAAATCGCCCCCAGATGGTCATTATACACCTGTTTATCAGTCAGCGGACGGCCAACGGATTTGGAAAAATAATCATACAGAAAAATCGGTTTTCCATTGCTCAGAAGAACATCCTCAGCAACGTCAATATTCTCCCAGTCCACCCGCTTCACTGGACAGCGGACGATCTCACCGCGGATCACCGAATTCAACGTGGCAATGCCCTTGTCCAGCAGTTCAATCACTTTCTGCCGCTCAAAATCCGGCAGCTGTTCCGCCAGTTCCTTCTTCCGGCTTTTGAAGGGCTGATGGTAGACGCCGAACAGATATTCATTCGCCTCCTTATGGGCTTCATCCCAGTCTGCAAATTTAATGAACTCCTTAGAAAACCACACTACGGTTTCTTCACGCGCCACACACAACTCCTTCGCGCGGGCCTGATCCATCAGCGTTTCCAATTCACCGATTTTCACCAGCGCCTGTTCCTTCAAGGAAACCTTTTGACCGGAACCGGCCGCCGTAGACAGCGCAAAAATGCACGCTAACGCTAAACCGTGTAATGTGGTTTTCTTCATCTTTTCATTCCTGTTTAGTTTTCCGGAATCATCATAAATTCAAGCGCATACGTTCCCGGCTCAATCAGATACTGAGGCAGCGTATCGGTCAGTGTTCCGCCCAGCCCCGCCTGCACGAGATCAATATTCACGGTATAGAAACCCTGCAGTTTCAGATCAAAAGGATGCCTCGCCGCGGCGAGCTGTTCTGCAGAATAAGGCCAGACTGAAAATCCGAATGTCGGGGCTCCTTTAAATTTCAGCGCCCGCGTACCGTCGGACAGTTTGAGCCATCGCGCATCACAATGCTTCCCGTTTTCCTGCGGCATCGCATAGCTGTGAAACAGCTCTTCGGTTTTCAGTGAAAATTCATTCACGTCGGCACTGAGCTTCCGGTCTTCATAGTTTTCCCAGGGACCCCGTCCGTAATACGCCGCGTCGGAATATCCACCCGGAACGCCCAGCGTCATACCGATCCGGTACAGGTCCGGCAGTGCGGCATCGGCATCCAGTTCCATCTGCACCTCCACCGCACCATCGCTGAAGAAAGTGTAGATCGTTGTCAATTTGATCTGCTCCACTTCGCGGACCACAGAAACACGCACGGTATGCTCTCCATACGGAGACGCTTCAACCTGCGTAACCCGGAAACCTTCCGGCAGATTCCCCCACACTTTTTTCGCGGCACTGTACGGCTTCCAGCCACGCCCTCTCGTATCGTTATCAATCGGCGGACGGTTAAAATTCGGCATCATCGGCGCCGCCAATTGCTGTACACCGTTCACGGTATACGAAATCAGATTACCGTCCTGTTTCGAAACGGCCGCCGAAAAATCAGGGCCGCTGATTGCAACAACACGGTTGTTTTCCTTAAACGTAACTTCTCCGCGCACCGTGGAGGCATAGCCCGGGTTCGGCTTCGCCGGCCGGACCAGTATCTGCTCCCTGGCAACTTCAAACCCTTTTTCCGCCCAAAGCCGGTCACGCGTTTCATGCACGCTCACCCGCAGCCAACACTCTGCATCTTCGCGCACATCCGAAAGGTCGGCCGGAATTTCAACCACAACGGCCTGACCCGGTTCAAGGTCCAGCGGTTCCAGCACGCCGGACTGCTGCTCCGCACCGTTTTCAGAAAAGCTCCAGCGGATTTCATATGCTTTGAGATTCGTGAAACTGAACCGGTTTACAATTTTAACCGTCCGATCCCCCTCATCCGAAATTTCCACCGGCTGGAAAACATATTTACATTCCCACGCATGCGGATTCGGCGTGCGGTCCGATGCAAAAACACCGTTGAAACAGAAGTTTTCATCGTTCGGGATATCACCGAAATCGCCGCCATACGCAAAAAAGACCTCACCGTTTTCGTTGGTCGTCTGCAGGCCCTGGTCAATCATGTCCCAGATAAATCCGCCAATCAGATTTTTGCGTGCGCGGATTTCTTTCCACCAATCATCCAGCCCGCCGATCGAGTTGCCCATCGCATGCAGATATTCACACATCACAATCGGACGCTGAATCTGTTCACTTTCACTCAACGCCACCAGCTGGCGCAGTTCGGGATACATCCGGCTGATTACATCCACATAACCCGGATCGGTCGGGTTCGCAAAAACCGGCCACTTTGTAACCTTATAACCGACATCCGCTTCCTCAATATAATCCGGATGCGTCGGATCGCCTTGCGCACCTTCATAATGAATAAAGCGCGACGGATCATAATATTTCACCCAGGCGGCCGCCGCTGCAAAACCCGGCCCCGTTCCCGATTCATTACCCAGCGACCACGAAATGATACTCGGATTATTTTTATCCCGCTCCACCATCCGCGTAACACGGCTCAACAGCGCCCCGTTCCATGATGGCTGATTGGCGATATATCCGCCGAGATGGTGCGTCTCAATGTTCGCCTCATCCATCACATAAATTCCGTACTCATTGCACAGCTGCAGAAAATAGGGATCGTTCGGATAATGGCTCGTCCGAACCGCATTAAAATTAAACTGCTTCAGCAGCTCGACATCTTTACGCATTTCCTCACGCGTCAGCGCCTTACCGTGCAGATGACTATGATCATGCCGGTTCACCCCCATCAGCTTCGCCTCTTCACCATTAATCAGCAGCTGATTTTCCGGACCGAACTCCACACTGCGGAAACCGATATCCTGACTCCGCGCCTCCACCACTTCGCCCTTTGAATTTTTCAGCGTCAGCACCAGTCGATACAGATTCGGCGTTTCCGCCGTCCATTTCTTCGGATTCCGGATCTCTGATTTCATAAAGCCGAATACCGGGTGATCCCGCGGCGGCCAGCGCTCTTCATAGATTTTTTTTGCGGAACACGAGAGCGGTTCGGCAAATACCGGTTCCGCTCCGTCGAACAGCTCCGCGGAAACCGTCCATCCCTCCAATTCAGCCGGATCATTTTTCACCCAAAGACGCGGGCGGATTTCCAGTTTGCCGTGTTTATACTGTCCGTCGAGCGATGCGCGAACATACATATCATTGATCGCAACCTTCGGCTGAGCCATCAACAGCACTTCACGGTGAATTCCGCTCAGCCGCCACATATCCTGATCTTCCAGATACGATCCATCGCTCCAGCGGAATACCTGCACCGCCAAACGATTTGTTCCCGCCTGCACATAATCGGTAATATCAAATTCCGCCGCCAGACGGCTGCCCTGACTATAGCCTACCGCTTCGCCGTTCACCCACACATAAAAAGCCGACGACACCCCGCCGAAATGCAGAATCACCGAATCGTCTTTCCAATCCTTGGAAACGACAAAATCGCGGAAATAACTGCCCACCGGACTATCGCGATAGATCTTCGGCGGAACCGGAGGCTGCGGCCCCTTCCAATCGTAGGTCAGGTTGGTATCGAGAATCCCCGGAGTAAACGGATAGGTAATATTGGAATAGATCGGTTGCCCATGCCCCTTCAGCTCCCAGTTGGAAGGAACCTCAATATCGTCCCAGCCCTCACCGGAAAAATCGGGTGCCATGAAATCCTTCGGCCGTTCATCCTCGGTCGGCACAGCCTTGAATTTCCATATCCCGTTAAGCGACTGCATGCGCGCAACTGCACGATCCCCGGCCAGCGCATCCTCCGCTGTTTTATAGGAATAGGCCGGCACCCGGGCACCGAGCTTATTACGCTCGAACACCTGTTCATTCTCCCAGTCCTTCTGTGCCGCAAAACTGCTGCTCACCATAACTGCCGTTACTCCAGATAGTATCGTTATCCGTTTCATCATCACACTTTCTTCTCTTCTTTCCCGTCGGAACACACGCTGTCCTTCCGGGAGGTTCTATTTATTGCCACAGGTTGAAATCAGCCAACATAGCTGATCTTATAAGATAACTGCCCGCGATTGCACTCCTGTACGAAGTTGCGATCCTTTTCCAAAGGCTGGAACATGCTCCATGGAAAACATAAAAATACACCGGATCCGAAATGCGGCCCCGGTGGCTGAAAATCCGAAATTTTCCGGGTCACAGTCGAATCTTTTGCCGATTAGTAATCGGCAGCAGGAGGCACCGAAAATTCATCGGCCCGGCGGGCCGACAAGGCCTCCTCCTCACGACGAAGCATAAACCGCGGACGCTCCAGCTCCATTTCCCATTCAAACTGCTTTTTAAAGAGCTCCTTCACCAGATCCGGATATTCCGCCGCCAGATTCACCTGCTCCCCGGGATCCGTCGCCAGATTATGCAGGCGCGGCGGCCGATCAGGAAAACGCAGCAGTTTCCAGTCGCCGTCACGGATCGCCCCGCGAGTCTCCATCTTCCAGTGCAGCGTCTGATGCGGCCGCTCCTTATTTTCCCCCAGCAGATACGGAAGCATATCGACCCCGTCCAGCATTTCCGCCGGAACTCCGCCGCCCGCAGTTACAAAAGTTGGAATCAGGTCCAGCGTAATCATCGGGAAATCATAGGTTCCACCCTTTGGAAGTTTCGCCGGCCAGGCCACCACGCCGGGAACGCGGATTCCACCCTCCAGCTGCGTGCCCTTCACCCCGGAAAACGGATAGTTGCTCGACCCGTTTTTATCCATCGGCCCACCGTTGTCGTTTGAAAAAACAATCAGCGTATTTTCGTAGAGCCCCAATTCCTTAAGCATACCGATAATTTTTCCGCACGCGCGGTCCAGCGAAAGCGTCATCTGCGCCACTTTGCGGCGGTTTCCTGTGAGCTGCGGAAACTCATCTTTATCTTTCGGATCCGGCTGCATCGGCGTGTGCACCGCATTGAACGAAACATAGGCAAAAAACGGCTTATCCCGGTGACGCGTGATAAAATCGCACGCTTCATCCGCCAGCGCGTCCGTCAAATAACCCTTGTGTTCTTTGTATTCCCCGAAATTCCGTTCCAGCAGATTTTCATGTTTCTGTTTCTCCGGCTGCGGATACGGGAAAAAGCTGCGCGCCCCGCCACGGAACCCGTAGAACTCATCAAAGCCGCGTTTCAGCGGATGATACCGGTCCGCCACCCCCATATGCCATTTTCCGAAAACTGCGGTTTTATAGCCCAGATCCTGCAGATAGTTTCCAAGGGTTGGAAAATCAGTCGGAAGGCCCATTTCGTCGCCCAGCAGTTTTGAATTCGGACTCATAATTCCCGGCACATTAATCTCTTCGAACCCGAAACGCTGCTGATAGCGCCCCGACAGCAGACCGGCGCGCGACGGTCCGCACGTGGCCCCCGACACATAAAACTGGGTCAGCACAACGCCGTCCTCCGCCAGCGCATCCAGATGCGGCGTCCTGAAATGATGACTGCCCTGAAAACCGAAATCCCCGTACCCCGCATCATCCGCAAACAGCAGTACGATGTTCGGCTTTTCAAAAGCGCAAACAGACAGTGAGAACAGCAGAATCATTAAACAGCTTTTAATCCACATCGGAAATCTCCTTCAGCCACAAGGTCACTGAAACCACGGAAAGGATTCCCGGTGATTGTCAGTGCCTTTCTATATTTTCACGACCATTAAAACAGAATGGATATTAAAGAACATGGTGATTCCTACAGTAGAACCATCTTAAATTGCACTTCCTTGAAAGTTGCTGTTTGCCGTATCGGGGAACCCGTTATTTCGGGTATGATTTTCATTCAAAAGACACCGAATGCAGGAGGAGAGCATGGAAAACGAAAAAACGCCCGAAATCCCTGAAACCCAGCAGCGTCCCGGCATAAAGAAACGAATATCGCAGATATTCTGGCTCGCCTTTCTTGCCTTTTCGCTCGCCGCTGCCTGGTATTGCTTTTACGCCCCGTCCAACGACGTTGCCTGGGCAGGAAGCTACACCGAAGCTCAGAAGACCGCGCTGAAAACCGATAAACCCATGATTCTGTTTTTCACTGCCGCCTGGTGTTCGCCCTGCCGGATCATGAAACGCACTGTGTGGGCCGACAACGAGATCGCCGCCGAAGTCAACAAACACTTTATACCTGTGGAAATCTACGCCGACAGTTCTGGTGCAGCTGAACTTTTCACCCGTTACAATATAACCGGAACTCCCGTCACACTCATCACACATCCCGACGGAACCGTAATCGACTACGCCGCTGGGAAAACCGACAAAACCGGTTTGAAGGAACTCCTCCGGAAACAGTTTACGCACTCCGGCCGCTCACTCTGAAGCCGCCTGAATAATCCGGCATTGTATTTCCCGATTGCGCCGGAATAATAGGAAATGAACACTCAGTCAATCACACAACCTATTGCGAACAGGGGAGATACCAATGAACACAGAAGAGACCAAGCAGCTCCGTCTACTTGCCCTTTTTCATTATGTCGCAGGCGGCATAACGGCGCTCTTTTCATGCATGCCGTTCATCCATGTTTTTATGGGGCTGGCCATCATTTCAGGCACATTCTTTGAGGAAGCCGACGGAACCCCGCCGCCGGCTCAGATTGGCTGGATGTTTGTTATCATGGGATCCCTGTTCATCCTCACAGGCTGGGTCATCTCCATCGGCATGATTGTAGCCGGACGAAAAATCAGCCAACAGAAAAGCCGGATATACTGCATGGTTATCGCCGGAATCGAGTGCATGTTCATGCCGTTTGGAACGGTGCTCGGAGTCTTTACCCTCATCGCACTGAATAAAGAATCGATCAAAGATGCTTTTCAGTCCGCAACGCACCGATCCAACCGGAACATCACATAAATTCCACCTTAAAAACATAGGCAGCTTCGCAGGGCTTTTTACCGCGGACATTCAGTTCGAGCCCTTTGCGGGTCTGCTTCCATCTCAGGTGATTCTTTCCGCTGACAAACTGCACGGATTTAATACGGCGCGATTCATGGGGATTCTTCTTCGCCAATGATTTGATCAGGAATTTCCCGTTTTTCGGCCAGCCGAGCGCCGTGGCATACAGGACATCATCTTTCGCGGTGAAACGGATATCCTTATACCCAGCGTCCTCGTTGTGCTTTTCGGAATGGTGGCCTTTATTCACTTTAGTCGGGCCTTCGCCGTAGATTTTCCACGGGCGGGTATCAAACAGCGCCTCGCCGTTAATATTCATCCACTCGCCCATCGACAGCAGAATCGCCTCGGCTTCGGGCGGAATCGTACCGTCCGCTTTCGGCCCGATATTGAGCAGCAGACATCCGTTTTTACTGACAATATCAATCAGCTCGTCTAACAGGTAATCGGCGGTTTTATATTCCTCGTTTTCGATATAGCCCCAGGAAATCTTTCCAACGGAGGTGTCGGTCTGCCACGGATATTTATAGATTTCAGACATGCGGCCGCGCTCGATATCGAGCACGATGACATCTTCCGGAAAACAGTGGTATTTCATATTTTTATCCTGAAACACCACGCCTTTGTTCCATTCCAGGCCTTGGTTGTAATAATAGGCCAGAATTTTTTTGTGCACCGATTCCCAACCGGGTTTATCCAGCCCGTAATCGAACCAAAGCAGGTCAGGCTGATAGCTGTCGATGATGTCCGTAGTGCGCTTCCACCAGAGATCGAGAAACTCCTGATCCGGTTTTGAATCCTTATCGCGCGGATACCAGTACAGATCGGCATACTGCGGGTCGTTGGTATCCCAATCCGGCTCCGTTGTTTTGTAATAAATCCGGTTCAACGCAAAATGGGAAGACGCACCGAATTTCATACCTTCGGCCCGCACAGCATCGGCCAGCAGACGCATTGTATCTTTTTTCGGACCCATATTTTTGACATTCCAGCGGGTGTGCTTCGATGCATACATGGCAAAACCGTCATGATGTTCCGCCACCGGAACCACATAACGCGCACCGGCCTTTTTAAAGAGCCGGGCCCAGGCTGCGGCATCAAACTTTTCGGCTTTGAACATGGGGATAAAATCCTTATATCCGAATTCCGAGGGATCGCCGTAGGTTTCCTGATGATGCCGAAACGCATTCATGTCGCCTTTATTCCAGCCGGGATCATACATACCGGGGGCATATTTTTCCGACATATAGGCCGGAACCGCATAGGGCCCCCAGTGAATAAAAATACCGAACTTCGCATCGCGGAACCAGTCCGGCACCTGATACCGGCTCCGAATGGAATCCCAATCGGGCTCGTAGCGGAAGTCGTCCGCCGATGCTCCGATCACACACAGGGCTAAAAACAGAAATACACGTTTCATCATAAAATTCCTTTCAAATACCGGACGTAAGTTACCCACAGAATCATCCATAAGAATACTTAACCTTTTGGTCATATTTGATATTCCGGAATTTCAGCGTCAGACTCGCCCTTTCACCGAAACGATAAAACACGTCCTCGGCATCGACTCAGGCCTGCCCGATCCTGAACCGCTGTGATTTACCGGGATGTGGAGCCGAAGCGGTATTCCTTACGATAAGCGGAAGGCGTTTTTCCGGTCTCTTTCCGGAAGGCCGCATTAAAGCGTTCGCGCGAGCTGTAGCCGCAGGCCTCGGCCAGAACCTCAACCAGCATATCGGATTCCCGAAGCAGCCGGCAGGCGCGTTTAATCCGGGAACGCCGGATCTCTTCGTGCAGCGTACGGCCGACCTCCGCCTTAAACCGTTTTTCAAGTACACGACGATTACAAAACAGTGCATCCGTGATTTCCGTCACGGTGAGCGGCTGATGGGCGTGCTCGCTGATGAACCGCAGGGCGCGCGCCACCAGTTCATCGTTCACTTCCAGAATATCCGTGGAATGCCGCTGCACCACCCGCTCCGGTGCCACCATGATCGGCTCCTCCGGAACTGCGGCACCGTTCATCAGATCATCGAGCAACTGGGCGGCCTGATAGCCGATTCGCTCGGCCCCCAGCTCAACGGTTGTTAATCCGGGTTTTACCATCTCGCAGATAAACGGGCTGTTATCGACCCCGATAACCGCAACGTCTTCAGGGACCCGCAGCCCCTGATCCTGACAGGATTCAATGACCATCCGGCCCAGATAATCCTCCGCCGCAAAAACGCCGACGGTCTCCCCCTTCTGCAGATCGAGGCAGCGCTCCGGCCGGGTGATGTCTTTCTGATTTTCCAGCCGACGGACCAGATGACCGCGCTTTTCCAGGGTCTGGATAAATCCGCGGATCTTCAATTCACCGCTCGCTCCTTTGATCGACCAGCAGGTCGCCGCAAAACGACTGATTCCTTTATCCAGAAAATGTTCCGCAGCCATGCGGCCGATAGCCATGTTATCCATCAGCACCGAGGCCACCGGAAGATTGAGATAGTCCGACTTCACGTTCACCGCCGGAATACCGCGATGCTGCAGATCGGCAATCACCTCGGGGGTCAGACGGCCGATCACCCCGGCGCCCGTCCATTCTTTCAGATCCTGTTTGGAAATCTGCGGAAATCCGCGATTCGTGTAAAACCGCCAGCCCTTGAGGTTGCTGTAACGCGCAACACCGCTGACAATGCTGCGATAATAGTTGCTGTTATAATCGATACACAGCGCAATTTCTGTGGCTTTTTCGGGCATGAAATAAAAAACCGGATTCTGTTAACGGACCATCCAACCGCCGTTAACGGTCACGCAGGATGAACGCTTTCCATATAAACACAACGGGGCGGACTTTCATCCGCCCCTGCAGAACGGTTAAACGACGTTTTCGCCTTTAACATAACCGAAGTTGGCTGTAATGCCACCATCCACATACAGGACGTGTCCATTGACAAACTGGCTGGCTTTCGAGGCCAGGAAGAGCGCCGCATTGCCCACGTCTTCCGGCTCGCCCCAGCGATCGGCCGGCGTGCGGGTCATCACGAGATCATTGAACGGATGCCCGCCTTCGCGGATCGGAGCGGTCTGCGCCGTGGCAATATAGCCCGGGCCGATGCCGTTCACCTGAATGTTATACTTTGCCCACTCGCAGCACATATTGGCCGTCAGCATTTTCAGGCCGCCTTTTGCCGAAGCATAAGCCGAAACAGAGTTGCGGCCATAGCGGCTCATCATCGAACACATATTGATGATTTTACCTTCGCGCTTTTTGATCATATTCGGTGCAACACGTTTGCCGACGATGAACGGAGCCACGAGATCGACGTCGATCACCTGCTCGAACTCCTCCACCGGCATGTCGAGAATCGGCACGCGCTTGATGATGCCCGCGTTGTTGACCAGAATATCGATCTCGCCGACGTCCTGCTCAATTTTAGAGATACCGGCATCGACATCAGCTTCATTGCAGACATTGAACACCAGCGTATAGGCATCGATGCCCGCCGCCGCATATTCCTTCTTCGCGGATTCCAGCTTCGCTTCATCAATATCATTCACACAGATTTTAGCTCCGGCCTGCCCCAGCACCATGCCGACCGCCATTCCGATACCATGTGTTCCGCCGGTGACCAGCGCCACTTTGCCTTTGAGATCAAACAGATCCATTACACCCATTGTTCTTCTCCTGTTAATTTATGAACACTTAATCAAACTCTTCATCGCCGTCGCATTACCGTCCAATGCCTGGAATGCCTTGGTAATATCTTCCAGTTCCTGAATATCGGTAATCAGCGTCTCGCAATCGATGTCACCGTTCACTACCAGTTCAATTGCTTTTTCATAGTCCGCCGCTTCATAGACACGCGCCCCCATCAGTTCCAGCTCGCGCCAGAAAAACTTGAACATATCCACTTCCGGCTTATTCGCAAAAATCGCCACCATTACGATCCGGCCGCGCACCGCCGCCGCTTCAGTCATGGTTTCAATGCCTGGTTTTGACCCGGAAACTTCAAAGACCACTTCCGCCCCTTTGTCACCGGTACGTTTCCACATCTCTTCGGCCACATTGACCTTCCGCGGATCCAACGTCTGGAAACCGAGTTTTTCCGCCACTTCCAGGCGATAGTCACTCACTTCGGAAATCACCACGTTACCGCCCGCCTGTCGCGCAACCATCGCCACCAGCAGACCAATCGGACCGCCGCCGATCACCAGCACATCTTCGCCTTCTTTAATTTTTGCACGGCCCACATCGTGGCAGGCCACCGCCGTCGGCTCAATCAGTGCCGCATAATCAAGACGCATTTCGGCCGGCACTTTATGCAGCGTATGCGCCGGCAGCGTCCACATTTCCTGCATGGCCCCTTCGGTATCCAGTCCCAGAAACTTCAGATTCTGGCAGACATGAATATAGCCTTTTTTACACGCCGCACATTCACCGCAATGACTCAGCGGACGTACCACCACCGGATCGCCGACCGCGAGGCCTTCGACTCCGGGACCAATTGCATCAACCACGGCCGAACACTCATGACCGATCACACGATTGGTGGTTACCCGCGCATCCATGGAACCGTGATACACATGCAGATCGGTTCCGCAGATACCGCAATAGGCAATTTTAATCCGTGCATCGCCCGGCCCCGGCTCTTTCGGCTGATCCTCTTTGATCGTGAAACTTTTATCTCCTGAATAATATGCAGCTTTCATTTTCCATTCCTTTATTTAAAAAATTCATGTGGAAAGAATTCAGGGTTCAACGGTTGAAAAAATGTACATTCCAAGCCCTGGACCCTTTAATCCTTTTAACTATTCAACCTCATACGGTTTGAGCTTTTCCCAGTTAAAGACAACGCCGGTCCCCGGCTCATCGGAAGCGACCGCACGATGGTTCTCCACCACGAGCGGCCGGGTTGTATATTCATCGATCGGGAAACTGTGCACTTCCAGCCAGCCGGAATTCGACTGCGCCGAAACGAGGCTGACGTGCAGTTCCTGCATCCCGTGCGAACAGACCGGAAGATCATATTTCCGCGAAAGCTCCGCTGCAGCCAGCCAGCCGGTAATGCCGCCGCAGTTGGAAGCATCGGGCTGAATGAATGAGAGCTTCGACTGTTCCAACGCATAGCCGAATTCATGAATCGTATGCAGATTTTCCCCCATCGCCAGCGGCATCCCGGTAGCATCGGCAATCTTCGCGTAACCCGGATAGTCGTCCGGAATTGTCGGCTCTTCAAACCAGGTAATGTCATATGGTTTAAAACGCTTCGCCGCTTCAATGGCTTTTTCCACACTCATCGAATAGTTGGCATCCACCATGAAGGTGACTTCCGGACCGATCAGTTTACGGACCGCGGCAATCCGCTCAATATCCTCATCCAGATTTTCGCGGCCGATTTTGATCTTCACCGCATTGAACCCGGAGGCCAGATAGCCGCGAATGTTGTTCAGCAGTTTTTCCAGCGGGAACATCAGGTCAATCCCGCCGCAGTAGGCTTTACAGCTGTTTCCCGCCCCGCCGGCCATTTTCCAGAGCGGCTCGCCGGCCGTTCTGCATTTGATATCCCAAAGCGCAATATCGATGGCGGAAATGGCAAACGAAGCAATTCCTCCCCGGCCGACATAATGAATATGCCATTCCATGAAATCATAGATTTCAGCAATGTCCGCTCCATCCCGGCCGATCAGCACCGGTGCCAGATCGTGTTCAATCATGGCCTTGATCGCATAGCCGCCTTTACCGCCGGTATATGTATAGCCCGTGCCTTCGCTGCCGTCTTCAAGGGTGACGGTTACCGTGACCAGCTCGAAGTAATGATGATCACCGTGTTTTGCATCCGACAGCACTTCCGCCAGCGGAACTTCGAAGAGGCGTGTTTTGACTTTTTTAATTGCGCTCATAATCAGTTGTAGTTCACATAAAAGGTTTTCTTTTCGAGATACTGCTCGAAGCCGTACTTGCCGTCTTCGCCGCCGGTGCCCGAAAGCTTATATCCGTTATGGAAACCCTGATGCTGCTCACCGTGACCGCGGTTCACATAGATTTCGCCGCATTCCAGTTCATCCGTGAGACGCAGGATATTTTTCATATCCTTTGTGCAGATCATGCAGGCCAGCCCGTAATCGGCATCGTTGGCATATTCAATCGCCTGATCGATCCCCTTGAATTTGATGACCGGAAGAATCGGACCGAACGACTCTTCGTGCACAATCGTCATATCCTGCGTCACATCCGTCAGAATCGTCGGCTCAAACCAGTTGCCGCCCTCAAAACCGGGGACATCGGCCACCTTGCCGCCGTGGGCAACCGTAGCGCCCTCTTTCACACTGACAGCCACGAGCTCTTTCATATGTTCCAGTTCTTTCGCATTCACTTTCGGGCCCATATCAGAAGATTCATCCATCGGATCCCCCACCTTGATGGCCTCAACCATCGGCATGAAAATCTTCATAAAATCATCGTAGACGGATTCCTCAACATACATTCGCTCATTGCAGGTGCAAACCTGACCGCAGTTGTCGAAACGGGAATGCAGCGCCGCTGCAGCCGCCTGCTCGAGGTCGGCATCTTCGAGGACGATAAACGGGGCCTTGCCGCCGAGTTCCAGCTGGCAGTGCGCCATATTTTCAGAAGCGGCCTTGAGAATCGCCTGGCCCGCCGGCGTGCTGCCGGTCATGGTAATCATCTTTGTAATCGGATGGCGGCAAAGCGCATCGCCCATCGTACGGCCGGGACCGGTCACGATATTCAGCACGCCGTCGGGAATTCCGGCTTTTTTGGCCAGCGGCCCGAGCTCCAGCGTCGACATCGGCGTTTCCGAGGTCGGTTTCATCACGATCGTGTTACCGGCCACCAGAGCCGGGCCGATTTTACGGCCCGCCAGTGCCATCGGGAAATTCCAGGCCGTAATGCCCACCACGACCCCGCGCGGAATTTTGTGAATCCAGATGTGTTCGTTTTCGTTATCGGACTTCACAATATCACCGTCCATCTGACGGGCCCAGTCGCACGCATATTCAATAAACGAACAGCAGACATCCACTTCAAAGCGGGCGACGGTCAGCAGTTTGCCCTGTTCAGCAGTCAGCAGCTGTGCCAGCTCCTCACGGTTGGCCTGAATCTCTTTGCAGAAATTACGCAGCAGGTCGGCCCGCTTGCGCGGCGGAATCTTCGCCCAGGATTTCTGCGCTTTTTCAGCGGCCCGCAGGGCGATTTGCGCATCCTCCTCATTTCCGTCCTGAATGGTTCCGATGACTTCACCGGTAGATGGACTCAATACGTTATCGATTCGGTCGGATACGGAATCAACCCATTCCCCGTTAATAAACTGTTTGTATTCTTTCATTACCCAGCCTCCTTGATGGTTAAAAAATCAGCGGTCAGTTTAGAATTTATCCACGCCGCGTAAACACGCATTATGCGTTTACTATGTGACATTTTACGAATTTAAACCCGAGTGAAAAATAGGCGCCTCGCCCATCCGCACGAGACGCCTGTCCCCTCAAACATCAATCCCGCACCAGCTCTTTGTTTTCCGGATGCTCCGGAACGGCATCCTCTTGAGCAAGATCCTCTATGGCCAGCTCCCGAAGCCGTTCCTTAGCTCCTTCGGAAAGGCCGTCACGGAAATAGACTTCCGGCGGCCAGTTATGCGACGGATCTTTCATCTGCGGATCATGATAATCCAGACTCAGGTCGCAGTCGAAACGGCCGAGCATGCTGTGCATTCTTCCCTGCCCGCCCACTTGAGTGAAATGGCATAAGCCCCAGGTAATTCCTCGACCGTCCCCTGAATCGGTAAACGCATCGGGCACATAGGGCCCCGCCGCCACCGGCAGCAGCGTAGAATTCGCCTCTTCCCGGAAATTGATTCCGTCCGGCGACCACTGAATACTTTCCATTTCATTTCCATGCCGGCCGGCCAGCGCTGCAATACCGCCTTTAAACGGAAAGTATGCGGTTTCATGCCCCGAATTGAGCACCGGGTTCAACGGACATTTTTCAAACGGCCCCAGCGGATGGTCCGCTGTTGCGAGCCCTTGAGCACGAATCAGTTCAGGGCGACCGTTAAAATCAGATTTATAGTAGAGATAAATGCGGCCTCTGTAGACCAGCGGATAGGGATCATGAATGGAATACTGATCCCACGCACCGGCCGGACCGTTGGGAATCACAGTCCGGTTCAACGGAGTCCACGGACCGTCCGGCGAATCGGCCCAGGAAACCGCCACCGGACAGTCATCGCCGCGCTTCCCCGGCATTTCCTGAAATGCCTGATAGTAGAGATAATATGTTCCCTTCCAGACCAGAATATCCGGCGTGGACACGGAACGCCAGCCGGGAGCAGGCTTCGGCGGACGCCGCACAGCAACCCCCTGTTCCTTCCAGGTAAATCCGTCCTCCGACGTGGCATACCAGATTTCCGACATATCCCAGTCGAACGAAGGCAGTGTTTCCGAACCGCCCTGGGCTCCCTGCGGCGGCACCTCGGTTTTGCGGCAGGTATACCACACATAATACCGCCCCGCATGTTTGATCACTTTTGAAGGATCCCGGCGGGTAACGGTTCCGTCGTGGTTGCTGTAATCCAGCCCTTCAATCGGAGTGTAGCGGAATTTGGAGAAGAGCTCGTTCCACCAATAAGTCGGGGACGCATAATCGTCATACACCCGTTCCATGGCCTCACTGAGCGGTATATCCGGCTTTTCCATCGGAAGTTTATACGGAAACGATTGCTGCTCCGCCGCGTTTCCGGGGATTGGAACAATGAGCACGGCTAACAGACCGTATATCATGCACCCCTTCTTCATCATTATCTCTCCGTTATAACGGTTGCCGCAGCATCCGACAGTCCTTCACCCGATGCCCGGATAACATATTCTCCCGCCGCATCTGTTGCCTGCACAATAAGCAGTGCGCGGCCTTTATGCGTCCGAATGGTATCCGACTGAAAATCCTGCACGTTATCCGCCGCACCGTTATCCACGCCCAGCCGTTTCAGCCCTTCCGGAATGGAAAAAGTGATTTCGCGGTTTTCCGTATAAACCGGGAACCCCTGTTCGTCCTGCAGCTGAACCACAATGTGGGCCACATCATAACCATCCGCCTTAAGCCGGCGGTTTTCCGTCCGCAGCGTCATACCCACCGGTTCACCATGCGTTGAAAGGGTACGTTCAAACCGTTTCCCGTCTTTCCAGCCCCTCGCCGTCAGCGTGCCCTCTTCAAACGGCACGGCCCATTTGACGATATGATCCTCAAAAGCAGCCTGTTTTTTCCGCCCCAGCGATTTCCCGTTCAGCAGCAACTCAGCCTCTTCGCAATTGGTGTAGAGTTCCACCACCGTCATACGGCCTTCTTCAAAGTTCCAATGATTGAAAACCGGCTGCCAGCTCCAGAGCATCTGCTTCCAGCTGTCCGGATTTTTCAGCACCGCATTTCCGTCTGCATCCAGCTCATAGAGCGCTTTTCCGCGGTGTTTAATTTCCTCGATATAATTGATCCCGAAAGCCAGATGCGGCTCATCGCGCCAAAGTGTGCGATACATGTGCCAACTGCCTTTTTTGAAACCGGCTGTATCCAGCATGCCGCTGCCGTTGACCTTCACCGGATAATCCCCGCGCACTTCGCCCATATAATCGATACCGGTCCAGAGAAAGGTTCCGGCAATATGATCCCGGTCCATAACCGCCTTCCACTCGTGATACTGCGGAACATTTTCCGTACCCATAATCGGCTTGTCCGGAAGGATTCTATGGCCGTAGTCATACAGCACCCGGCGATAACTGTAACCGACCATGTCCAGCGCATCGGCATATCCCGAAAAATGGCTGGCCGAAGGCAGAATACAATTGGCCGTAACCGGCCGCGTGGTATCCAGCTCCTTCGTCCAGCGCGAAAGTTTCTGAGCCGTTTCCCCGATGTCGTACCGCCCGCGCGGCAGTGTTGCGAGCTGGTGTTTAATTTCTTCGGTACTGAACGGGGGCTCGCTCCAGAAATAGTTTCCGTCCCAGTTCATGTTGTTGAAAAAACCGGTGGCGGCTTTGTTGCGCGGATAGGTCCACTCAATCTCATTCCCGATGCTCCACTGAATAATGGATGGGTGATTCCGATGACTCAGCACCGTAGACTTCAGGTCCTTTTCCGCCCATACCTGAAAGTGCTCACCGTAGCCCTGCGTTTCGTAATGAACGTCCCGCTGGTTCATATTAAACCGTTTATCCTTGGGGTTATCCCACTCATCGAAAAATTCATCCTGAACCAGAACGCCCATTTCGTCGCACAGATCAAGGAGCACGGTCGAAGCCGGATTGTGCGCACTGCGGATGGCATTGCATCCACCTTCTTTCAGAATTTCAAGCCGACGACGCCACACCCCTGCCGGTACCGCACTGCCGACCAGACCGCCGTCGTGGTGCAGACAGACGCCCTTGATCTTCATGCTGCTTCCGTTCAGCGAGAACCCGGCATCCGGATCAAACTTAAAGGTACGGATGCCGATCCGGGCAGAAGAGGCATCCACCGTTTCTCCATCGGCAACCAGCTCGGTTTTCGCCGTGTAGAGATAGGGATCGCCGATGCTCCAGCGCCGGGGATTTTCAACCCGGATTTTCTGCTCAATCGTAATGTGCTCCCCGCCGTTCAGTTTAATCCGTTTGGCATCCGAGCCGACCCTATGACCCTCCGCATCCAGAATGGAGGTGATGACCCGGAACTTCCGGATATCGGAATAATCGTTCTTCACCCGGATTTCCGCATCTATTTCGGCTGATTTTTCCGATGCGGTGATCGTGGAATAAAACGTGCCCCAGATCGGAATATGCAGTTTATCCGTAGTGATTAATTCTACATCACGGTAGATCCCTGCTCCGGTATACCAGCGACTGTCGGCATAACGGGTGTGATCCACCTTCACCGTAAGCACATTGGTTCCGTTTTCTTCGAGATGCGGGGTAAGATCAAAATGGAACGGCGTGTAACCGTTCGGATGAAAGCCGAGTTTACGGCCGTTGATCCAGACCTCGGAATTATTATACACCCCGTCAAAAAGAACCTGCACCTTTTTACCGGCCAGCGCCCCGGTCTCAAACGTCTTGCGATACCAGCCTATCCCTTTTCCCGGAATGACCCCGGTGGCCTGATAAAACGGGAGATTAGACTGACATGAATTTTCCACCACCCAGTCGTGCGGAAGATTCAGCTGACGCCATGTCGAATCGTCGTAATGTTCATCCTGCGGCACGCCTTCAGCATCGAGTGCAAAACGCCAGTTTCCGTTGAAATCCGCCACGCGCTGCGCCATAGACACCACACTTACTGCGGCCAACGCCGTCATCATTAGAACCCTGTTCACTACACAACCTCTCCATAATTCAATCGCACTGAAAATGATATGATGAAGTGTTGAAATGCGTACATTGTTCAATTGGACTATACGACGATCCGTTCCGGAAACGGCTACGCCATTCCGAAACGTGAAATTCAATCCGGCCGGACTGGAACGGCACACCGTTTCCGGTGAATCAGTAAAAGAACCGCACAATCAACGCAGCCCCGGAACCGGTTTAAGACCGTTCATCGCATTCCTTATTCAATAGAATACGGCCTTTCAAAAGTCACTGCGTTCACCTGCACCCCGCTTAAGCCCGAACCACGGCTTCCGGGGCTGATTGACTGAATGAAACCGTATGCACCATCTCCAGTCAGTGCAGTATAGATGGCGCTATCCACACCGGTTACAGTACCGGTCCCCGAATCGGTTCCGTCCGTCAGATTCTGCAGCCGCACGGTGTAAACAGTATTTGCGGCATCCACCCCCAGAATCAGCTCATAGTCAAATTGCAGAATATCACCGGCATCCAGAACTCCGGTCACATTTTCCGCACCGGAAATGACACTGTAATTATTAAGCAGACGATAGGTATCAGCATCCTTGAAAATCTGAATATTGGCATCAGCAGCATCGCCTCCGGTGCTGACAGGGGCATCCTCGTTGCTCGCTTTCAATCCGCCGAGGAACGTATACACCCAGTTGGTCGGAGTTGAATAAACCCCTCCGAATTCCAGGTTAACACTCAACCGATAACGTTCGCCCACTTCAAGTTGAACAGCAGGGGTCAAAACCGCCGCGCTTCCGTCTTCATCCGTCCGGGCATAACCGGCTCCGGCCGAATCACCGATAATCCAACCGGCTTCCGCATTCCAGTTCTGCTGGCCGTCCAATGTGCCGTCACTGTAGTCGGGGGAGGTAAACGTAATAACACTCACGACCGGCGAAGGCGATGCCGGCGCCTCACCTTCAAACAGCCGGAAAAATTCCTGCGGAACTGTAATCGGGTTCGTCACCGAACCGGCACCCGTGGCATCCACGGGAAGATTCGCCTGCACAACCGACCAGCTCGTATCCATCAAATTGGTTTTAGACTGCAATTCAATCCAGCCGTTAACCGGACCGTTGGTGAAACTGAGCAGCACATTGGTTCCAACCACTGAAAAATCCGCAATGGGAATCCATCCGGACATTTCATCCTGCAGTTGCCAGGAAAAAGAGGACGGCGTCCAATCCGGCCCCGGAACCCAGCGGGAGCCTCCGTATTCATAGGCCCCGATATCCGGAGCGGAACCGGCATGCCCGTCTGTTACCCCGGCAATGAACCAGCCCTGATCCACAATATCGGGATCATTCACCGGCATGAAATTTTTATCGGCAATGGAAACAAAGGGTGACGAGGCCTCCTGAATATTGTTGGAAAACACGTTATCGAGGGTTTCATCTTCGGTATAGCTTCCGGCCCCCGAATCCCACCAGTCACGCACATCCGACAGATTGTTGATGAGCGTATTGTCCCGCACATCTTTTCGTCCATCACCGAAATCCGGCACCCAGCACAGAATAACCGCCTCGTTGGTCCCGACATTCCAGAAGGTGTTGTTGTAGATTTCATTCTCCAGAGCATCCCAGTTAAAATGCAGACCGCCCCATTGGACATCCCACACCACATTATGATGCACCTTGTATCCTGCGGTATCATTATCCAGATAAATACCGGTTGCCTTGATACCGGCATACGACGGCGAATAAGCATCATAAAACCAGTTATAACTGAGCTCCACATTCCGCGGAACACTATTCCCGGTAACATAGAACAGCCCGCCGTCTGCACACGCTTTCAGTCCGTCCGACACGTCGTTATAGCTGAATACCGTCCCCTCTCCGGTCGCCCGGGTAACGTCACGTGCAGAGCCGGAAATTCTGTTGCTCACAATGAGGGCATCCGGGCCGTTCGAGCGAATCGGGCAGCAGTGATTGCCCTGCTGATTAAAGTTTTGAATGATGTTATTGCGGATGACGGTACGGTCTGCATTTCCGCCGACGTTAATCCCGTTGGATGACCCCTCTTCCAGCAGACAGCGTTCAATCCGGTTATCATCTCCGGTAACCTGAACCGCCGCACCGCCGGCCGTGGATGCCCCCGAGGTATCAATGTCAGGAATCAGCCCGGCAATACAATGGCGCAGACGCAGATTTTCCAATGCACAGTGGTGCCCCCCCATATCCACAAACGCTCCGAACAGATTAAGCCCCTCAACCTCGATATAATTTTTACTCAGATCAAGCGTCTTGTCGCGAACGGCAATCTCAACAACACCGGTGGATGGATCGACTCCGCCCGGCGCATAAAAATAGAGCGTTTGCGCGCCGGCGTCATAATACCATTCGCCCGGCGCATCCAATGCTTCAGGGCGGTTCAGCAGATAGAAAATTCCACGGTGTCCGTTTTCATAGGTTAACGGCGAATGATTGCTGAACGGCCATTGTCCCGTGGGCATCGGTGTAAACGAGAGTCGATGCGTTCCGGGATCAAACCCGGTGATACTTCGCTGAATGGAACAGCCGCTGTGTGCTCCGAGCCAGAAGATCATGCCGCTGGTCCAGTAGTCCGGAATTTCATCATTCGTGATGTATGAATCAGAATAGGTTCCCGAGCCGGTTTCCGCAAATTCGGCATCATAGGTATAAGGATCGCCATCCAGATCATTCGGCCAGCGGGCCAGCTGCATAGCCTCGCTGTTGAAAAAGACCATGTTCTTATTTCCCATTGGCATATTCACACCGGTGGCTTTGTAGACATTCCCTGTATGCACCTGCCAGTTATCGACCACCTCGGTTCCCGAAACAACCACCGGATCATCGCTGTACGCCGTATACCGGATCGGCGAGCCGGAGGAACCATGCTGAAGCGGCTCAACGGTTTCCCGATAAATCCCCCGATGAATATAACAGGTATCGCCCGCCGACATCACCCCCGATGCCTGGGCGATGGTTCGGAACGGATACGCGGCAGAACCGTCTTCATATATTTCAGGCGAAGCCTGATCCACATGATAATCTGACGCCCACGTCAACACAGGAAGTATGGCGAACCAAACCAACCGTTTTTTCATGATTTGTCCTCTTTTTATTCATCGGTCACGGCAACGTTACAGTCACCGAGTTCACCTGCAGACCGTCAAAACCGACATCGCTCTGCGTCAGGTTGTGGGATTGAAAAAAGCCGTAGGCACCACTGCCGGTGAGCGCATTATAGATCGCATCGTCCACACCGTTCACCGTACCGATCCCCGTATCATCTCCATCCGTCAGATTCTGCAGGCGCACCGTGTACGACGTACTGGCCGCATCCACCCCGAGCGTAAGTTGATATTCAAACTGAAGAATATCCCCGGCATCCAGCGTGTTAGCAATCGTGGAAGCCCCGATACCGCTGTATTCATTCAGCAACCGGTATTTATCTTCTCCGGTGTAAATCTGGATATTGGCATCAGCAGCCGTTCCGGCAGTGCCTACAGAAGAAGCAGTTTGACTCTCTTTCATTCCGGCCAGGAAGACATACGCCCAGGCCGTCGGTGTGGAATAGGTCCCGCTGAATTCCATATTTATGGTAAGATGGTAAGTTTCTCCGACCCCCAGCTGGACCGCATTGGTCAGAATCGCCGCGCTTTGATTATCCGGAGTGAATGCCATTCCGCTCCCCGTCGAATTTGAAACAGTCCAACCGGATTCTGCAGCAAAGAGCTGCTGTCCGTCCAACGGTCCATCGCCATAATCCGGAGCCGTGAATGTAATAACCGGTATCCAGTTCGGGTTCTCGATGATTACCGGTTGCGTACCTACGGATTCACTGCCCCCGTCCGTCGAATTGAAGCTGGCGAACAGATAATAAAAATTATCGGCCGGCAACTGATCGCTCGGAATGATGTCCTCCGGAATCCAGATCTGAGCTTCCGACGCGCCCGCCGCCGTGCCGGCCGCACCGGCATCCTCGGCCGTATAATCCTGCACCACGCTCCAGGGACCCGCAGAGGCATCAATCTGCCTGAGCTTATAACTGATCCCGTCCGACGGAGAGAGAACCGTATGCCCCGCACCGGCCTGATATTCAGTCTTCACCGTCAGATACGTCCCATTGGTAAACTGCTGGTTTCTGTATTTGTTCACGTCATCGAAAACAATATCCGCAGCAGTGGACCCGACAGAAATGGAGCAGCTGTCAGTGAAGCCGCCATCGACAGTTTCCCCGGTAATAATTGCACTTCCGGAGGAAAGAGCGGTAACAATCCCGCCGGAAACCGTTGCAACCGCTGGATCGCTCGACGACCAGATTATACGTTTGTCCGCAGCATCATCCGGAGACAGACGGTAAAGCAGACGAAAGGTCCCGCCGGTACTGACGGATCCGACATCCGGCTCCATCGCGAATCCCGACACGGGAATGCCCGGCGCAGAACCCTCAACAATTCTATAGAATTCCTGCGGAGCTGTGATCCGATTGGTAATAACACTCTGTCCCGCAGCATCGGTCGGGAGACTCTGCTGCTGCACCATCCAGTTTCCGGAAACAAGGTTGGTTACCGCATGCAGTTCAATCCAGCCGTTGGCCGGACCGTCGGTTACCTCCATCAGAAATTCCGAACCCTGAACCATCGCAGAATCAATCGGAATCATTTTTGCGCGGGTGCGGATATCAGATTCAAACCTGAAAGTCTGCAGAGCAACAGAAGAGATATGCCCGCCGTTATCCGGAAACTCCACAGATACCGTATTGTTGCTCTGCAACAGCTCGTACGGCACCGGTATTTCAAGCACCCCGAAAAAAGAATCCCGCGTGGCCTGATCATACCCGCGCCAGTCATCCGGAACCGGCACCTCAGCTCCATTAACGGTCAGTACCGGCTTCAACGAAAGTCCGTGAGCACGCCCCGCGCCCAGACGCAGCACCGCGTCGCCATACCGGGCCGAAACGTTTACATTGGTTATGGAAAATTCAATTGGAACACCGGCCGAGATCGGCTGCAGGTATGTGGTGGCATAATATTTGGATTCGACGGATGTTTTTTCGGGGACCACCGGATCGGAAAACTGATAGTTGATCACCGCTGTTGATGAGGCCGGAAGCGTTAGGGCGGCCAGTTCATTGGTTACATAATGATCCAGCACAACATTACCGGCAGTATCCGCATAGGTATGCTTTACTTCAACCGCTTCAAACGGCCGGGAAGTACCAAACAGATTCAACTCAACCGTCTGCGGTCCGGTATGGTCCAGACTGCTGACGATTACAAATGCATTCGTTTCATCTACATAGGCATCAACCTGAATATCGGGATCATCGGAAATGGTATCCACCCGAGTTCCACGCACTTCGTTCCACAACTGCCAGTATTTTATCCGTTCAGTGAAAACAAACGGCCCGTCCTTATCCTTTGGAGAACCCAGCAGTTCATCTTCGTCGTATAGCAAGCGTGTCGGATAGGGATAACCATTGGCACTCCGCCCCCATTCCGCCTGCACCATCATAAACGGAATGGTCTGAATCATACGGTCAGGACGTTCGAGCAGCTGCATCAGAATCGTCGAATAGGAACGGACATCCACCCAGTCGTTTTTCGGATCGTACGGAACATCACTTTCAACCGAAAGGCTGCCGTATTCCGAAATATTGAACGGCTTGATTTCGCCGAGCGTCAGCATGCTGTAATGCTCAATCATATCCAGCAGTGCTTCTACGTTGCTTCCCGAACGGTACTGATGCTCCAGCACATTCGTACTGCCGCCCGGGTTATCGTAGAGATGCAGTGAAAAGAAATCCATATGCTCTCCGGCGATATCGATAAACGTTTTCCAGTTGGCCTCCCAATGTCCGAAATTACTGCCCTCATACTGAGGGTGAGCCGCACAGTACCCGCCAACCAAAACATCGGGATGAGAATGATGAATCGCCGCCGCAACATTGGTATGCAGCCGTGAAATATTAGCCCGTGTAGTTCCCAACTCATCCGCTTTGACAAACGGCTCATTCAAAACCTCAACCATGGCCGGTTTCGGTGCACCGTCTGTTCCGCCGCTTCCGTAGAAATCGGTCAGAAACTGTTCATAATAATCCGCCAGCGCTTCGTAACTTCCAATCGCAAATCCATTACCGTTGGTCTGCCCGTTGGGATACATTCCCTCCTGACCGCCAATCATCATTTTCCGGGCACGGGATTCCAGTGAATGGGCATGCGTGTCGGAAGCATAATTGGAGCGCGCACTGTTACCGCGACTCAGCATATCGGCATGATTACACCATCCGGGTTTCGATGGATCTTCCGTTGTCTGACTCAGATTCCACGGAAGCGTTCCGTTTGCACGGCCCAGATAAACATCATTTTCCGTTAGAAAAGCCGTTTCCTGCGCTTCCGAATCCCAGGTATTTTCTCCCGCGCCCGCATGCAACACAAAATAGGTTTCCCGGTCCAGTTCCGAAACTCCACCCACTTCATGACGGGTATCCAGATTAATATCGACCGAAACCTGAGCGATGGCACCGCTCAGCCCCAGCACCGTTACCGCCGTGATTTTCCCTACTCTTTTTTTCATGTTCCTCTCCTCAGAGTTTATCTATGCGGCTGACCGGCTTTGGAATAATCTCTTTCGGAATCTCCAGTTTCCGGTCATGAGCCCCTTTCGCAAAATTATGCACCGTAAATTTATTTTCCTTCGTCCAGTCGCACTCCACCCGGCCGTCGCCCAATATGATGCGACCCAGTTTATTCCTGAAAAACGCGGCAAGCTCGGCATACTCTTCAGCATAGGCCACATTCACCCGTTCCTTCGGATCCACCCGCAGATCATAGAGCGTCATATCCACCTCTTCAGGCGGAGCATCCAGCCCCCATCGAATTTTTTCACCCGGCTCATACCCCTCGCCCGGTTTCGTCCAGAACGGGCGCATCCGCATCGCAAACGCAAAATCCCCGCAACGGAGATAGGCCCGGTCGCCGCGCACCTGATTCATTTCCCCAATCACATAATCACGCTGCGGCCCCTTTTCCAGCGTCTGGAAAAGGCTGACCCCGTCAAGTCCGGGATGAACCGACGGATCGATTCCGGCCGCATCGTAAAATGTCGGTGCAAAATCCACATATTCAATCCAGTCATTGGAAACTTTACCGGCCGGGATTTTCCGTTTATCGGATGAAGCCACAATCACACTGTCGTGTGTCGTCTGGAACCACGGGCCGAATTTTGCCTCGATTCCCTGTTCCCCTAAGTGCCAACCGTGGTCTCCGCAGACATAGACGATCAGCCACTCCTGCTGCTGCTTTTCACAATAGGCCTTAAAAGCATCAACAGCCCGGCCGATCAAATGGTCGCCCATGGCGCAATAGGCATAATAATCCCGGATCGCCTGCTGTTTTTCAGCATCCGTCATTTTTGAAAAATCCATATCGTTACGCAGATCACGGATCGAACCCGTCAACAGTTCCGCCTCTTTTTCGCTGTACTCCGGAACCGTATACGTTTTACCCGCAAAACGATCACGAAATTCTTTCGAAGGCAACACCGGCGTATGCGGAAAGACAAATCCCAGGTTGATGAAAAGCGGCTTATCCGGTTCCGGTCCCCGTTCGATTTTTCCCGTAACCGCCGTGTATTCCTTCCCGACCTGGGAAAGATAGTTTTCCAAGGCCTGGACAATCGCTCCGTCCAGCGTGCCCTCCGCGGATCGCGGAGCCACACCCCCGATGATCAGATCCGGATTGCTCCGGGTATACGAGCGCAGTATATCGAGCTCTTCCTCCACCGTTTTCCGATGTGCTTTTTCTTCCGCTGTAATGTTCCGATCCGCACGTTTTTTCCAGAACCGCTCAACGCGGCCGTTTTCAAAACGGAATACCTCTTCGCTGCCGAGCACCATCCCCTTGCCGTTGTAATTTCCCCACGGTTTGTTAAACCAGAAGCTGCTGGCATCGGTCTTCTGCAGATCATTATTGGTGATCCAGGGATGGTAGTTCCCCAGCGGAGCCCACTGATGATACCCCTCCCAATCAAAAATATAGTAGCCCGGTTTACCGAACATCGACGACTGATAACCATACTCATTCATCACTTCCGGAATCACCCGGCTGGCGCAGTCTGCCGCCTGATGCGCCTTACGGAAACCATACATACCTGAACGGTGCGGATATTTACCGGTATGCATCGAACTGCGGCTCGGTGCACACGCCAGCGAGTTGCACCACGCCTGTGTAAACAGTGTTCCTTCCGCCGCCAAACGATCAATATTCGGCGATTCCACATAACCCAGCTCGCTTTCGCTTTTCCCGGTAACCGCCTCATTCCAGCACGCCAGAGAATCACTCCGCTGGTCGTCGGTAATAATCCATAGAATATTCGGCGCAGCCGCTTTTGCAACTGCGGTACAGACCAGTACAGTCATTGAACTGATTAAAATATATCGCTTCATCATGATGGTTAGACCTCGCTTATTCATTACAGTTGATTCTCAACATCTAACGGTAGACTCCGCTTCAAACAGACAAAATAAGTACTGGCCTTAAGGCGTAGCATTTAAACAAACAGGGCGCCCGTAGACGCCCTTTATGTAAATTTCCAATGCCTGGAAAAATCACATCATGAAACGACGGCGGATAAACAGCACTCCACCTCCGAACACGGCAATCAGACCGAGAGTTCCCGGCTCCGGCACAATTTCGAATCCATAGCTCATGTTACGGGTCCAGCCGTTAACCGTTGTATTGTCCCGCTGTGTCAGCTCCCACACAACCGAATCAGTCGCCGCAAAATCAACATTCTTATTTTTATACTGATACGCTCCCGTTCCATCCATAACGTTGGTTACACCAATCCCGTTAATTAAGGCCGCCACAGAATCCCCGTTGGCAGTGGACGCATTGCCGCTTGTACCCAAACCGGCACTGGTAAATCCAGTGAAGTTGGCAGACAAACCTGCGGTATCTGCAGTCACGGATGAGGAAACGTACTCCAGAGTCAAAGTATCCCCAACCTGCCAGGCTCCGCCGCTCGCACGCATGCCTTGACCGTTGAGATCAACATTTCCATTGCTTGAGGTAAGCCGAAACGTATAGTCGATATAATCATTATCAGCACCGACGTCATCCAGGTTTAATCCGGTCCATCGCAGATCAAAGGTGAAGGTTGTCGCGGTATCATCATTGGCTCCAAACGTACCGGGAACCGGTTCAACAATATCACCCGCAGATTCTGTCCCCCCCACAACGCCTGTACGAAGGTCGGTATAGGCGGTATTCACTGATGTCAGTGCGGCCGATGCCACGCCGGCAACGGCTGCCATCGCAATGAGTATTCCTGTTTTTTTCATGTTTTCTCCTTTTTACAAATCGGCAGGGTTCAACCCTGCCGGATAAAATCAGTGCCCGGCGGGATACCCCGCCGGACAAACAGAAGTATTGATTACTTAGTGACTTCCAGTCGGATGAATACATTGTCGGCACTTTGGCCGATATTGCTGATGTATTCTTCGAGCACACCGTTATTGGATACCGGAACGGTTTCATGTACGCCCCAGAGACTTTCCACGGCGAGATTGACGTTGGTCATCACGTTCACCGTCAGCGTGTCATCCCCGATCACAGAGAAGGTATAGTCCGAGCCATCGTAGGTCGGAATGACCCCGATATCACCGGCACCCGTTCCCGGCATCGGATCCCCGCCGAAGGCATACTCGCCCAGGTTGTTCATCCCGTCGCCATCAAGATCGGCATCGGCATCACCGTGCTCACCGACGAGTCCATAGGAAGCCACCCAGCTGGCATACCCGCTGACGACCGCTTGCGGTGCAATCAGTTCGAGGCTCATAACTTCAATCCCGGTAAGGCCGGAACCAAATCCCCCGGTTTCGAAGTACGGGTAGGCCGCGCCGTTTTCCAGTGCACTGTAGAAGATTTCACTCACGCCGCTTTCCGGAGTGCTATAAGCACCTCCGACTCCCGAAGTCAGGTTCGTGAGTGCTACACTGAATACAGTGGAAGCGGCGCTGTCACCCATCGTCAGGTTATAACGGATTTCCCACTCATCGCCGTCCGTCAATGCAGTCCAGCCCGTTTGCGGACCGTTCCAGCCATCGCCGTAAACACGCAATGTATTTGCATTATTCTGCGCCTGCAATGTCGCCATGGCTCTGTTTTCACGGGTGGCACTTCCATCATAACCGACATCCGTTCCATCCGTCTTGGTGGTTAGACCAATACGTGCGAGATATACAAATCCCGCCGGAACATGTGTTCCCAGAACTTTATATCGGACAGCAAACTCAATGGAATCGCCAACCGGCAGCGGAATGTCCTTCAGCAAGGTCATATTAATGTTATTGTTTGTGCAGGTAACCGTTCCTCCGGAAGCCGTATCCACCAACCAGCTTCCTCCGGCCACCCAGGAATTCTGGCCGTTGATCGCACCGTTGACATAATTTTCACCGGCGATGAATTCGATCTCGTTGGTGACCGTTACATAGTCCGGCGGCACAACAACAACGCCCGGAACAGAACGCAGCCGGATGTTGTCGATGAAGTAGTTCGGTCCTGAAACCGGATCCGTTCCGTTGTCATCATTAATCAGAAGGGCTTCCACTGCGGTCAACGCCTCTGCATCAGAATCAAATGTACCGGTCCAGGTGATGGTATTCCATTCATCCGGAACCAGCGTGCTGATGGCCTTCGAACCCCCGGCAACCCCCGCTACGCTGTAGGAGATGGTATCATCTGCAACATTGGCATCAGCCAGCTGGATAGAGGACACATAGATATCGAATGTCAGCGCCCAGTCCTGTCCCGCATAGAGTGCCCAGTAACGGTTTGACACACCATAGGAAGAGATGTCACCGCCGGTCAGATCAGCGGATTTGAACATGCCGATTTCTCCCTGTTCCGTGGCAAACGGATCTGAAATCGAAGCCAGCATCATTCCGCCGTCTTCCGGAGCAACATCGACCCATAGATCGTCCGCGTCGTCGACTTCGGCCGGCGCAACAGCTTCAATTTTGAAGTTACGCGCATAATAGTTCGGGCCTGAAGCCGGATGTGTATCCTGGTGGTTATTGATCAAGCGTATGTATGAATTCGTCAGAGCAGAAGGCTCATTCGTAAACACACTGCTATGCGTAACAGTTACCCATTCATCAGCAATCATTTGATCTCCGACGGAGGTATAACCGGAACTTGCTCCGTCAATCTGGAAGAACAGACCGTCATCTGTGACATTGGTATCTCCAGCCTGAGCTGAAGCAACATACATTTCAAAACTGAAAGTATAGGTTTGTCCTGCATAGGCAGACCAATCGTTGTTATAGCTTCCGTAATTTACATACCGGCCGAGGCCGTCGGAAGCAAACTCACCGATACCGGTTCCAAACGCGTTTGTAACCAGTGTGAATGCCATCGCACCACCCTCAGGATTCGGATCATTCCACAGCGTATCCATCGGCAATCCCGGAACAGCCTGAGTTTCAAATTTAAAGTTATCCATGTAAAGATTAGCCCCGGCCGGATGGGTGGCTTTGTCATTGAACAGGACTTGAGCACTGGCAGAGGTCAGATCATTCGGATTGATCGGCATGATGCCGAACCAAGTGACGGTATTCCACGAATCCGCCACGAAATTGAGATTACTGACTTCTGAATATCCCCCGGCATTTCCAGCAACACTGTAGTACATCGTGTCATCCAGAACCGCTGGATCCGCCAGCTGCGCCGAGGTAATGTAAATATCAACAGACAGCTGCCATTCAACGCCGGCATACTGCTCCCAGTTGTCAGAACCGGAATTATAATTCCCCCACTGACCGGTATGCGTGGCCGAATTGTACTCCCCGATATCACCATGACCGGTATCACTGCCGGTAACTGCAGTTTCTGTGGTCGCGCCCAGCATCATATTTCCGTTAACCGGCGCCTGGTCATCCCACAGCACCGCATCGTATACCGGGATGTTGCAGACCAGACTCAGATTATCCAATGTATAATTGGATCCTGCATCGTGTGTATCCTTGTCATTATTCACAAATGCAAAAGTCGCATTCGCAAGCGAAGCCGAGGCGGCCGGAAACGTCCCCTTCCAGATCACTGTGTTCCAGGCATCGGCCGTCCACCAGGAGGCATTGGCCAGCGTCAGATTTCCGCCGGAAGCAAGCACATCGGTTCCATCCAGCAGCTGCCAGGATATCGTGTCATCGTTAACGTTCGTGTTCGCAAGCTGCGCGGCTGTAATGTAAATATCAGCTGTAAACGTCCAATCACGGCCGGCATAGGTCGACCAGTCATTTCCTTCGGTCGCATAGGTCGACACATTGGTCCCTGACGTCGTTGCACTGGAATCAAATACGCCGGCCGATAAATTCATCGTGCCGCCGGCGGGATTCTGATCATCCCATAGGACGGTATCCTGCGCCTGGACAACAGCAGCCATCGATGCCGCCCCCAAGGCTGTGAACAGTAGTTTTCTCATCTTTTAATCTCCTCGTTTCACCGCCGTGCAGTCCTTTCCATGGCGCGGACCTCCTAACACGACCGTTAACATGAGTTGTTCTAACAAGGAGAGAAAATGCGAACTATGGGCCAAAAGACCCATACTTTTTACCCGCCATCATCCCGAACAGAATAAAAACCACAAACCATTAATTACAAGACTGTTGCGACGCAACCAAACCTTGTGATTTATCCCGGGAAAAACCGGATGAAAAGCGAACCGGAAACGGCCGCAAAAATACCTTCACGGATGGCGGCCGTTCCGCAGAACCGCCCTACTCTTCGTCCAGTTTCAAAATGCCTTTTTTATAAGCAATTACCACCGCCTGCGTGCGGTCGGCCGCCCCGAGTTTTTCCCGGATGTTGGTGATGTGGTGCTTCACGGTCGACATCGAAATATTGAAATACTCCACGAGCTCTTTATTGCTGGTGCCCTGACCGAGCATCTGCAGCAGTTCCAGTTCCCGCGGGGTCAGCTCTTCCTGCTGTTTGCGCGCAGAAATTTTCCGGGCAATTGACGCCGGAAAAAAAGAATACCCCTCCGCCACCTCGTGAATGGCTTCCATCACATCCTCAACCGCGCTGGCCGATTTGGTCAGATAGCCCTTAACACCGGCCTGTACCGCTTTCCAAACCTCTTCCTCCGACTCAAAGACGGAGAAAAGAATCACCTTGGCATCGGGATCAATCGCCATAATTTTCTCCGTACACGCCACCCCGTCCTCGCCCGGCATGCGGTAATCCATGGTCACAATATCGGGTTTCATCTTCTGATAAAGTTCCACCGCCTCTTCGCTGCTCGACGCATCACCGGCGGCCTCCAGCCCCGGCTCCATATCAATCGCTCCCAGCAGCCCGAAACGCAACAACTGATTATCATCCACCACCATAACCCTTATGTTTTCACTCATGCCTGCTCCAGCTCCCATTCTTTTAGCGAGGCCAGTTTCACTGTAACTGTGGTCCCCTTGTCTATCTCGCTTTCAATCGTAAGTTCACCCTTAATCCGGTTGATTCGTTCATGCATCCCCCGCACGCCGAAATGACCGGCCGGCGGTAACTGCTCGGGATCAAATCCTTTGCCGTTGTTATATATTGTCATAGAGAGAGACGACGCCCAATAGGTTAATTCAACACGGATTTCTGTTGGATTCCCATGACGCACCGCATTGGTGACCGCTTCACGCGCCACCATCAGCAGATTCCGGTCGGCGATCTGCTTCAGCCGTTTCGGCATACCCGACACCCGGATATCGAGCTCGGCCAGCCCTTCATCGGCCAGCGGTTGCAGCGCCTGCCTGAGCGCCGCCGGCAAATCCATTTTTTCCAGCAGGCCGCCGCGCAGATCGATAATGGAAGTCCGCGATTCATCCCCGCAATAAGCCAGCATCTCCTGTGCTGCAGCAAACTCATGCACATTCCGCCCCATATCCGCATCAAAACGCTCCGCCAGATTTTCCAGCGGCTGGAACGCATCGGCCATTTTCCAGAGTTCGGAGGAAAATGTTTCTGTATTGTGCTTCAGGAGACGACGGGAGCCCTGCAACTGAATCGCCGTACCGGCCAGCCCCTGCTCCAGATTATCGTGCAGCTCGCGTGCAATTCGCTGTCGCTCATCCAGCACCGCTTCCCGCTCCACCTTATCACTGATAATTCCGGTCTGGCGCTCAACGGTCTTGCGTAACAACAGGGTCCAGGCCACAAAAAGCAACAGAATGGTAAAGATAATTCCCACCGCCCAGAGCAAGCGTTTCACCGTCCACCACGGGGCCGGCTTAATAACAGTAATGTCATCCACACCCCGCAGTTGAAGCCAGAGTCCATCAGCATAAAGCCGCCAACGCATATCTTCATTATGCATCAGATTACAGATCCCCGTAAGCTCCAGAACCGCACCGGGCTTCAGTTCCTCCGGCCCTTCCACCCCGATCGGAAGCCGCGCCTCAAAGGAGTTATCCCCGGAACGGCACAGCAGACTCACCTGTACCGCATTTCCACTTTTTTCAGCGGGGGCGGCAAAGGATTTCCCCACCTCCAAAAGCTGAGCCTGCATCCGAATCAGTCCATAGTTCAGCCGCGAATCCATCAGGTCTTCCGGAAGATCCGTTCCAAACAACTCGTCCAACTCCACATCCACCGGTTCAGGCTGCTTCCCGGTATCGCTCAAAACACGCACTTTCAGCGCGCGGAAGGCCGGACTGACCGGCTGCGGCCAGGCAAATCCCTCCACTTCAACACGCTGCCCCACTTTCAGGCCATCGCTGTTCATCACGGCCACACGAAGAGCGGATTCCGCACCCCGCAGATAAATATCATTTCCCGATGCATGCGTAACCAAACCGCGCGTGCGTACCGGCTTCTGAGGATCCATCGTGACCTGCATCAGCTCCTCAATCGGCACATTGACGGCAGCATGATGAAGCCCCTCCTCCTCGATCAGCTCAAAGTCCATAATCGAATCAGCAATAAAAACCCGCCCGGTCATCTGCCGCTGTGCGTTATAAATGGTTCCAACGATGGCATTAAACCGAACCCGGCGAAACATGCAGTCGGGCAGCTTTTTCCACACCGGCACCACAGCCGGCATATTCACACCCAGCTGGATCGAATCATTGATCTCCAAAAGCAGATAAAAGCGCCCATAAGGAGCCGCCACATCGGAATAGCCGATCACGCGCCCTTCCACCGAGACCCAATCACAATCGCTGGCAGGACGGTTGATTTCATCCAGCTGGAACGGCCGGCCCCGCGGCGGCGGTTTCCAGCCGTCCACCTTCACATCAACCGCCTCAATCGCCGGATAAAATTCACCGGGATACGTCTTCCCTTCGATTTTAACCAAAGCACCGGTATGCAAACGCGGCAGTATGGTATGGTCACCGGGCCGCTGAACATACGCTCCCCCGTTTTCCGTAAGAATAAAAAAATGGGCTCCGCCCGGCGACAGACAGACCAGCTGACCGGAAACCTCAACCGGAATACCCATCGCCGCTTCCTCAACCGACAACTGCCTCAAATCCATTACATTGGTAATCACCGACTGTCCGAAAGACGGACACGCCAGCAGCAACAGCATACACACACCTGAAAAAAACCGCATCAATATCATCGGTTATCTATATTCCCATAGGGGAAAAATTCCAAGCATTGGAACCAGTAAAGGAAAATCGTAATGTGTGTGCTCCGCTGGATTTCAAAGGACTGTACTCAACAGCAACAGAAGTTAATCATGCTTTTCAGGCCCGACTGGAGAATCAGGCCGAAGGGTGAGGCCTTCGATCGGGCAGTTTTGCATTGCGGTGGCGCGCTCACCAACTGCACCGACCCGGCATCGGTCTACATGCTAAAATTGTTGATGTTCCAAAACTGCACTTGAAAGCAGTCCAGAACATATTACGGCACAATCTCCACAGCGAGATTATCTATCCGGTTGTTCCAGGTCAGCACCGCTCCGTCCGGATCGTAAGGCGCACTCCAGATGATCTCGTCAATCGCCAGATTCAGTTCTCCTGTCGTGGCTGTCGTATAGGTTTGGAAATTTCCGTTCTCCACAGGATCAATCGACCACTGTTCCACACCGTCGAGCATACCGCGCACCAGCGGTTCGCCTTGCGGAACAGCATCTGTGGATGCACTGATGTCAACAGAGGTCACCACAAACCGCTGACTCACTCCACCGATATTTACGGTGAACGTACCATCGACCTCATCCTGGCTGTAGGATGCTTTAAATGCATTTCCGTTTTCATGCGCCGTGGCCCGCCCGCCGTGCACCAGTGAAAGGCCGTTATCGGTTTCAACATATCCATATCCGTCTGACCACCAGGTACCGTTAAAATCCGACCAGTCAAACAGCGCGGTTAACGCGCCGGTCGGCGCTTCGCTTCCCACCAAACGGAAAAATTCAACCGTATGGGCCATCGGATTAGTCACCGCACCGCATCCCGTTTCATCAATGGGAAGTTCCGTAAGGTTTGTGCTCCAGCCGGCCGTAACCAGATTAGTTTTGGAGAGCAGGGAAAAAAATCCGTTCTGCGGGCCGTTGGTGAATCCCAGAATAAAACGGTTCCCGACCACGGAAGCGTAATCGATAGAAATGGAACCCTCCCTTGCGGCATGAATATCGGAACTGAATGTAAACACACGAAAACTCAAACTGCTGATGTGTCCGCCTGTATCCGGATAGGTAATTGAAACGATGTTGCTGGATTGAATCAGCCCATACGGTACCGGAATGTTAAGCTGCCCCATAAAATCATTCCGCCCATCGCCTTCATGCCCCATAAAATCGGTCGGCACATCCAGAGCCGTTCCGTTAAACCGCACAACCGGCTGTCTGGACAGCGCCTGATTCCGTCCGGCACCGAGGCGCAAAACCCCTTCTCCGCAAGCATCTTCACTGACGTCATTGATGCTGAAAACGTTAGCCTGGCCGGAAACAATCGGCAGGAAATTGGTTGAGGCATAATATTTTACCTCATCCGCGGTTTCATCCACCTGTATTGAATCCGAAAAAGCATATTCCAGCACCGCTGCCCCTTCAGCCCGAAGCTGCACCTGCCCGGGATTACCGATGTGGACATTTTCTTCGAGGACCGTTTCTTCACCGTCCCAATACAGGTTTTTCTCCACCAGTGTCTGCACCGCATTACCGTATTTTCCGAAGAGGCTCAGATCCGCCTGAACTGAATTTTCATTCAGATTGTTCAGGACGACAAACAGCTGATTGCTGCTGACATAGGCATCCACCTGAATATCCGGATCGGCCGTCGCGATACGCACCCGCGTACCACGAACATTTTTCCACAGATCATAGAATTTAATATAGTCGGTATAAACCCAGTCGCCGGTATAGCTCGGCGTGGCGTTGGTCTCACCCTCTTTCCGGAATAGTCGCCAGTTATGCGGATATCCATAATAGTCCCAATTCCACTCCTCCTTCAACATGATGAAAGGAATGGCTTTATCGATAATATGCGGCCGATCGGCAAAGCTCATGAGCATGGAATTCATGGATTTGATCGCGGCCCAGTCCCGCTCCGGCGTCCACATGATCGGCCGCCAGTCATACGCTTCGAGCCGGCGATCGCGTCCGCCGAATTCCGACACGACAAACGGAAGCGGCTGCCCTTTTTTCAGATAGCTGTAGTGTTCGATCATATCGAACGTAGCCTCCAGATTACTGCCTTTTTTAATATGCGGCCCGTCGGAAGCATAGTCGTCGTAGATGTCATAGATATGAATGCTGAAGAAATCCATATTGGTGGCGCAAATATCAAGGAAGCGTTTGTAGCGTTCCGTCCACTCTTCAAAATCGTGGTTCGACAGATCCGGGTGCGACGGGCAGAAACCACCGATTTTCACCTCCTGATTCAAAAGCCGGATCTGATCCGCTACCGTATTGTGATAATTAAACAGCTCTTCCCAGGTGGATGTTCCATACATGGGATCACTGCTGCTGTCGAACAGCGGATAATCCGGTTCATTCAGGATCTCCACATAGGCCGGGAGCGGGCGCCCCGCGTACCCATTCGCGGCCGTGCCGTAAAAATGATTCAGAAAATTGCCCATATGATTTCCCGTTGCAGAACCGAAAGGCTCGGCAGCGGTATCGGCGGCAGAAAAACTCCATCCCCCGCGCATCGTTTCCGACCCCGGCCAGAAAGGTGAAAACTGCGCACATACAATATCCAATGCCGCACGTGATTCATAAGCATGCCGCCAGGTCTGGCCGGCATAACTGTTTCGGGAAGCGGCTCCCTGTGCGGCGATTGAATAGGTGCTTCCCGAAACCTGCGACCAGCCGGGTTTTACAGGATCCTCTTCAATCTGGTTTTTGCTGTACCACCCGATATATCCGGTATCGCGCCCGAAATAGACATCACGCCCGTTAATGAAATCATGCATCACGGTTTCATCCATATCCCCCGTCGTGTGCGAAGCATGTACCGTGGAAAACTTTTCACGATCAAACGTGGAGATTCCGCCCACAGAATGTTTTACATTCACGTCAACATCCACCTGTACTGCGGCCCGGGCCGCAGCAGCAGTTCCAAGCAACACGGATAACAGTGCTGTCTTCCTCAACAAAATCATTTATCCTCTTCCCGATTATAATTCCGAGCAGAGTTTCCACCATATGCCGGGAACCGCAAATCGGTCATATGTCCGACGAAACAATCAAGGCGTTATTGTGCGCATGACCGAATGAACCCGCACACCATTCAGCCCCGAATTATTGGCTCCCGGATTAATCGTCTGGAAAAAACCATAGGCTCCGCCGCCGTTCAGGGCACTGAAAAGCGCCGCATCCACACCACTCACCGTTCCTGTTCCGGTATCGGTGCCATCGGTCAGATTCTGCAGCCGGACCGTATAGGCTGTGCCCGCCGCGTCGGCGCCCATCGTCAGGACATAATCAAACTGCAGCAGATCTCCGGCATTCAACGGTGCTCCGGTGATATTGGATGCCCCCGACACCGTCGAATAATTACTCAACAGACGATAGGTATTTTCATCTTTAATAATCTGGATATTTGCATCGGCAGCAATCGCATTTCCGGCTCCGACCGATTCCCCGGCACGGCTCTCCTTCAGGCCGCCGAGAAAGGTGTACACAAAGTTGGTCGGTGTTGAATCGCTGCCGGTGAATTCAAAACTGATACGCAGGCTGTAACTTTCGCCGGCCGCCAGTTGCACAGACTCATCGAGCACCGCCGCCTGTCCGCCGGCCGTGGTTTCAATCCGGCCCGAACCGGCGGCATCGACCACACTCCAGCCGGAGTCTGCATTCCATAACTGCTGTCCATCCAGCGTGCCGTCCGTATAATCCGGAGCGGTAAATTCAATACGTCCTGGAATGGGAACTTCAGGCGCATCGGTTTCCAGCAGCCGGAAAAACTCCTGCGGATAAGCCACCGGATTCGTAACCGATCCTGCACCACCGGAATCAATGGACAAACCGGCCTGATTGGTCACCCAGCTCCCATCAACCAGATTCGTATTGGAAAGCAGCGAGAACCAGCTTCCGGCCGGACCGTTAGAAAAACCGAGAACGATATCGGTACCCAGCATTTCGTAATAATCAATATCAATATAAGACGGTGGCGTCTGTCCATCATCGATGACCCGCAGCGCAACAGTACTGATATGCCCGCCACGGTCGGGAAACACCACTTCAACCAGGTTGTTTTCCTGAAGCTGTGCATGGTCCACCGGCACATGAAGCATTCCGAAATACTGAGATCGGTCATCCTCTTCGAATCCCATCAGATCGGCCGGAACCGCAACCGAAACCCCGTTCACTTTAACCGTCGGTTGCTGCGACAATCCGTACGCCCGGGCAAAACCGATGCGCAGTTCCGCACGGCCCGACAATCCCGGCACAACACCGTTGATGCGGAATGAATTGGTTAAACCGGCATCGATGGCTTTCAGGTAGGTGTCGGCATAATATTTGGATTCCGAAAGCGTCTGTTCAATCTGTATCGGGGAAGCCAGGGTGTATTCCAGAATCACACATCCTTCGCGCCCCACCTGAACCTGAGCAATATCACCGACATGGTTGGTTTCGACCAGCGCAACAGAACCGACATCCCCGACACCGTCCCAGTAAAGGTTTTTCTCCAGCACGCTCTGAACAGTATTGCTGTATGCATCGAACAGCGAAAGTTCCACGTCGGAGATTTCATCCACCAGATTATTAATGATCAGATAAACCTTATCATCATCCGCATAAGCATCCACCTGGATATCCGGGTCGTCCGAAGTCACATCAAGCCGCGCACCTTTCACATTCGCCCACTGATCATAAAATTTCACGAGATCGGTATAAATCCAGTCCCCGGTATAACTCTCCGGCTCATTCTCCTGCCGCAGCAGGCGCGGTCCGTAGGGTTCACCGGTCGATGAATTCCGCCCCCACTCCGCTTTCACCACCGTGAACGGAATGGTCTTCAGCATCATGTGCGGACGATCCATGAAAGCCAGCATCATGGCATTGCAGGATTTCAGACGCAGCCAGTCACGATAGGCATTCCAGCCCTGATTATTATAATCATGGGTCTGCGCACCGTATTCTGAAATCATATACGGACGACGAACCCCCAGCTGTTTTTCACTGTAATAATCGATCATATCGAACATGGCTTCCATGTTCGCCCCTTTGCGATATTTCTGCAGCCCGCCTCCAATGCTTGGAAAATCGTAAAGATGCAGGCTCCAGAAATCCATTTTTTCGCCGGCGATGTCGATGAACGATTTCCACTCGTCGTCCCATTCCTGAAAATTGTCTTCATCGTGATCCGGAAAGGTGGTCACAAAACCGCCGATCAGCGAGTTGGTATTGTGCGCTCGGATTCCATCCGCCACCCCATTATGAAACCGCCAGATATCATCCGCCGTTGCGGAGCCGTAATCCGGATCGGATGACCAATCGAGGATATGCCAGTCGGGTTCATTGATAATTTCCACAAAAGCCGGCGATGGACGACCGTTTCCGTTTTCCCCGAAGTTATCGTAAAAATTATCCAGATAAAGGCCCATAAAATCGCCGGTTGCAGAACCCAGCGGCTCCGTCGGGGAATCATTCGTCGAAATGGCCCAGCCGTTATACTCGGCTCCGTTGGGCCAGAATCCGCTGTACTGAGCACATAGAACATCCCCTGTTGCACGGGATTCATAGGCATGCCGGCTCGTCTCACCGTCGTAGGAATTGCGCGACTTCGTCCCCTCGCTCACCATGGTCGAAGCATCCACCCATCCCGGGTTGGCAGCATCTTCGTCGATGTATGCATTCCCCCGCCGCTGCCAGCTGATACCGCCGGTTTCACGCCCGAAATAAACATCCCGCCCATTCATGAAATCATCCAGCAGGTCCGGCACGGCATTCGCCGCCCCCTGCTGCCCGCCATCCCAGTCGCTTTCGGTATGACTGGAGTGAATAGTTATGAATTTTTCCCGCTCAAAGGTTGAAACTCCGCCCGCTGCACGACCGGTATTCAGATCAACCTCAACCGAGACTCCGGCTGCACAAAACGGCAGAAGCAGCCCCACGGAAATAGTCCCTATATACATCTTCATCGTCCCTCTTCCTTTCGGTTTTCGCCCTGCGATTCTCCTCCACAGCGTGTTAACCTCCCATAGGTCGAAAGAACGACAAATCAGCTATTTATCCAATGGCTGGAATCTACAGGTGCACAATTCCCCGTTTTACGGCAGCAATCGCCGCCTGGGTACGGTCCAGCACGCCGAGTTTTTCAAGCACATTGGAAACATGCACGCGCACCGTGCTGGCCGAAAGATCGAGTTCCCCCATGATCTCCTTGTTGCTGTTTCCGGCAACAATCAACTTGAGGACCTCCAGTTCCCGCGGAGTGAGCGAAGCCTGCCCTTTCCGCGCTTCCAGCTTGCGGGCAATCGCGGCCGGAAAATAGCTGCGCCCCTCCGCCGCCTCGCGAATGGCTTCAATGATGTGCTCATACGCATCAGCTTTGGAGAGATACCCCGCCACGCCGGTCTGCCAGGCGTTCCAGATATCTTCCTCTCCTTCATACGTGGAAAGAAACAGAATTTTGGCATCGGGAAACTGCGAAAGAATCCGCTTCGATGCTTCGAGGCCGTCGAGATCGGGCATGCGGTAATCCATGGTCACCACATCCGGGTGACATTCGCTGTAGAGCCCCACCGCTTCTTCACCGGTGGCGGCCTCCGCCACGGTAGTCATATCTCCTTCATCCGAGATAATATCCTTCAGCCCGACACGCAGCAGTCCGTTATCATCCACAATCATAACCGAAATTTTATCACTCATACCTGCTCTCCAAATGCGATGCATCCGTCCGCACCGTCAACTCAACCCGGGTTCCTTTTCCCGGCTCGCTTTCCATCGTTAAATGACCGGAAATTCTTCGTGCACGCTCCTGCATACCCAGCACGCCGTACCGCCCGGTCTCGGCAATGGCTTCCGGATCGAAACCACAGCCATCATCTTCAACAACAGCGGTAAATGTGGCCTCGCCGTACTTCATGGAAACCGAAATCCGCTGCGGACTGGCGTGATGCGCCGCATTCACGGCGGCCTCAGTAATGATCCGAACCAGCTGATGCTCTACAAAAAGCGAAAGACGAACCACTTTTCCCACGAGCCGGAACTGCAGTTTCGGGGCATCCTCATCCAGCCTCGAGATCAGCGTCTGTTTCACCGCAGCAGGCAGATCCACCTTCTCCAGCATGCCGTCGCGTAAATCCTTGATCGATGCGCGCGATTCCTCCTGACAGACCCGCAGCGCATTGACCGCTTTTTCCACCACCGGCAGATCTTCCGGCGAACTTTTCCGGATTTTATTCAATAATCGTCCCAGCTGCAGCGACAGTGCGGTCAGCCCCTGCTCAAGTGTATCGTGCAGCTCCCGCGCAATACGCTGACGTTCATTCAGCACGGACTCCCGTTTAATCTGTTTTCCGATGGTACTGGTCTGTGCGGCAACCACCTTCCGCAACGAAAACACCCAAACCACCATGAGAAACAGAATGCCCGAAACAATGATAATTCCCCAAAGCAGCCGCTGGGCCGTCCACCATGGGGCCTTGCGGATAATTTCGATTCCGGCCTCCCCGGAAAGTTCAAGCCAGAGAGCCGCAGTCATATTTTCAATCCGCGGATTTTTTGTTTCCGACACATGGCCGATTCCCGTCAGTTTGACCAAACTGCCCGGACGCAGGCCCTCCGGAAGCGGAACATCGCCGGGAAATCGTGCTTCCACCAGCCGACCGCCGGCACGGCACCACAGCGTCTGCACCTCAGGCAGCTGATCTGTTCCCCCATCGCCCGGAAACAAGCGTTTCTCGGCATAAACAAACTCGGCATCCAGTGCAATCAGGTCATAGTTCCAGCCGGAATCGATCCGCGAATTTTCCAGCGAAACCGTAAACGGCCGTACAGTCCGGCCGTGTTCCAGACACTGGATGGATACCGCCTGAAAAGACGGGCTGACCGGCTTAAGTTCAACATAGCCGACCAGTTCAACCAGATCACCTTTCTGAAAAGGCTGCTCTCTGAAAATCGAAACCCTGAGACTGCATCCGTTTCCCCGAAGATACAGAGCATCTTCCGAACCGCCTGTAACCACCCCTTTTGTTTTCACGAGAGCAAAGGTCTCTTTGCCATACTGCATCAGCTCATCGATCGAATAAAAGCGGGGTACAGAACCCAGAAAATCAGAAACCAGGCTGAAGTCATCCACGGAGTTAATATACAGAACCCGTCCGGTCATCTGCTTCATTTGATTGGCCTTGGTGGCCAGCACACCGGAAAAAGAAACGGGGCGGAACATAAAGCGCTTCATCCGCTCAAAAGCCCCCTGCTCATAAGGCACAAATATTTCAATCTGTTCGTTGCCGAAGCCCCGGGATGTTTCCAGTTTTATCAGATAGTGCCCATAGGACTTGATGAATTCCATCGATACCGGCCGCCCGGTCACCTGCACCCAGTCCACATCAAAATTGGTGGAACGCGTGAGTGTACGGCTCAGCCGCATCGCTTCCGGCAACGCCCGTTGTCCGGTAACTCTCAACGATGAGGCCAGCAGCACCGGCGAATAGCCGCCGGACTCCGTAGTCCCTCTAAGCTCAACCAGACTGCCGGCCCGGAGATCCGTATATTCCGCAGCCGGCCGGGCCAGCTCAACATACATTCCGGCCTGATCGTCGTGCACAAACAGGCGCGTCTGCCGAGGATGCAGATTGAGTACCTGTGCCTCGATAATCACGGGGACCTTTTTTGCCGCTTCTTCATTCGTAAGCCGCTTAATGTCGAAAATTCGTTTTATAACCGCTTCCGGTTCTCCGCCATAAGCCGGTTTACGGGCAAGCTCGCCCAACCGGGCTTCCGAAATTGGCGGCGAACGGCGCACCTCCAACGACAGGTTACTGACCCGCACATAGGATCCCAACGTGGAAAATCCCCCGGTCTCATCAAACTCGGCCGGAAGCCGCAGGAAAAAATAGAGCGGTTCCGCTGCGCAGTTATTGTGGTTCGCCTGATTAATCAGACCGACAGCGGCCTGCTCAATACCGTTTACGTGATTCGAAGTGATTATTGTGGAAGGTCCGAACCCCTCCTCCGTGCGCTGCACATAAAAGGTTACAGTCAGCGGTCCACCGATATAACGGTCGTCCGAAGGCACCGCACAATGCGGATAGGGCTCGGTCCAGGAATCGGAGCGCATATTCCAGAATGAAAACCCCGCATACTGTTCCGGACCACTTCCCGACAGTACCGAAGCATAGGCTCCGAGATCGCCGTGTATCCAGGGGGATTCTCCCCCTGTACGCAACCCGAATGAAAACCACCAGTGGTTCAGATTATCCGGGGATGTGATTCCCTTCGCTTCGAACACCATCTTAAAAACCGCATAGTCGCCGACCGCCAGCTGCACCGCATTCGTATTAAACATGGTGCCGCCTAAATCGGCGTCGCGGTAATCGCTTCTAAACGGTTCTCCCTTGATCCGTTCGCCATCCGAAACCCACACCGGAGCCGTATTCGTCAAATGGTCGGTTTCATGCCACTGCACATTCCAACCCGAAAGGTCGGAACCGGATGTTTCAAAAACGGGTTTCGAAGCTCCGGACTGTGAAGCCGTCAGAAATGCAACGGCGAAACATATATTTTTAAACCCGGATATCATATTTTTTCATACTACTCACCACACGCTCATTATCCAAGCCCTGCAGCAGATTATGTAAAAAGGCCTCCGCCGAAACGGAGGCCTTTACAACATTCGGCAGACCGGATTAAATCGCTTCGCTCCCCATCACGGCATATTGGTCGTAATCGTCGTTTTAAAGAACAGCCTGTCGCTGGTGCTCAGCTCCCGGGTGACGGCATCATACATAGCATCATGCGGCGTACGGTTGATTGAATCCCAGACGGCCGGGGTAAAGTCAATATTCACCAGATCCGGAGTCGTCAACAGATTATAGGAAATTCCACTGAGCGGATCCGTCAGCTCAACGATGGTGTAATACACAACACCGTTGGAAACCGTCATTTCCGGAAGTACACCGACATCCGCCGGATTGGTGGGGTTCCCGGCCCATCCGTATTCATGAAGATTGAGCATTCCGTCCCCATCAAAGTCTTCATAGGCTCCGCTGTTCGGTTCACCGGCCATACCGTATTCTTCCAGAAAAGCATCAAACCCTTCCGGTTCCGGCGGGGGATTCAGCAGAATAACCGCCGCCAGATTATCTATTTCATACCCCGCCGGATTTGCGCCGCTGACAGCATCACCGTCACTCAGATCATCCGCAGTATAAATGCAGAAGTAGGTTGGATTATTGTAGGCCGCAGCATTCACAATGGCGATATCTTCAACACGGTACGACATCGCCGTTATTTTATTGGAAACCATCATGCTGCACAGCCAGGTATCAGCCACGGCCGTTTTCTTTGCGGTGTAGGAGACGGCCAGTTCATCGCTTTCGTGATCGGCCGTTCCGAGATCAATACCGAGATCAGACAGCGGAATACGCAGCACCGGCGGGGTGATCGCCATGTAATCATCATCGGCAGCAAAGGTGATCGCCACATCATTACTGTTCATGGTCTGGTACCAGGCAAAACCCAGCTCTGTACCGGTCGCTCCGAAACGTTTAGCTGCCTGGTTACCCGTGGTTGAAAAAAACATATCAATGAACCGTCCGTCGTCCGAACCGTTCACAAACATTTTCCAGTCGTAAGTAACCCGCAGGGTTTCGTTCGAAACCAGCACACGCGCCGGATCAGTGACATAAACACCGCGGTTAGCAAGACCGCCGACATTGGTATCCGATGGAATGCCGCCGAAACCGCCATCAGCCGGCAGGTCGGCCAGCCCCGGACGATGCTTGATGACCGTCGGACTCCCGGCAGTATCACCGCCGCTCCACCAATACTGATCGAAATTCAGCAAATCCATTCCATAAGTTGGAAGGTTCCAGCTGTACAGCGCATGCGGCGTCCAGAATGAACCCAGATTCCAGTTATATACCACTTCCAAAGCGGGCAATACGGTCCGGATATTCAGATTATCAATTTTATTATTAAAGGTCGCATTCGGATTCGAATGATACCCCACCTCCCAGACAATCTTTTCAATCGGAGCCGACAGGTCTCCCGAAGTTGCCGCCGTATACGTTACGAGTCCTGCATTGGTTACCGGCTCGATGACCCACTGCGCCAAACCGGCAGCATAACCCGTCACCGTAGGATTCATGCTGCTCTCCGGCGGGTTGCCTTTATTGGCTTCGATATCAATGGATTCCACAACAAACCAGGACTTGCTTCCGTCCTTGTAGATTTCAAAAGTCCCCGGTTCCTGGTCGTTTGCCTCATAGGCCGCTTTCAAAGCTGTTCCATTTGCACCGCCCGGTCCATCACCGCCGCTGGACGCCGTTGCCCGGCCACCGACCTGCATGACAATGCCGTTATTCGTTTCACTGTAGCTGAAACTGGGAACCTCCCACCAGTTTCCGTCAAATTCCTCCCAGTCAAAAACCGCAGTGTCTTCCTGAAAAACCGGTTCATCCGCGGTCGTGATACTCAGGTTATCAATCTGGTTTTGATAGTTTGCCCCCGCATTGGTTGAAATGCCCGTATGCCAGACAATCTTACTGACCGGATTGGTTAAACTGCTCATACCGGCTGGTGTATAGGTGGTAAAACCAACCCCTTCTGCGGGAACAATCGTCCAGACCACAGCGCCGTCTGCAGTTCCTTTAACCGTCGGGGTGTATTCCCCGTCGCCGAATGCACTGATATCAATGGAATCAATCACAAAATAGGTATCCACTCCGCTCTCCTGAAATGTGAATTCACCGGCAGAGCTATCCTGTGGATCATAATCCACTTTAAGGGCGGCTCCATTATCTCCGCCCGCACCGTCACCGCCGTCTACAGCCGTTGCCCGTCCGCTTGCATTCATCACTATTCCATTATTTGTTTCGCTGTAGCTGAAGCTGTTAATCTCCCACCACGCGCCATCAAATTCTTCCCAGTCAAACGTGGCGCTGAGGCCTGCGGCTCCAGTTTGTATTACCGCACAGGAAGCCAGCACTCCTCCCAGCAACAATGGTTTCATTTTCATCGATCTCACTCCTTGGTTTGAATAACGGACCGTATTCACTGCGGGACAAATCCTGTTCCCACCTATTGATGCTGATACGTTAGGTCACTCTCCCGGCTTTCGGTATTGGATATCTATCCAAGGTTTGAAACCTCCCGGATCATCCCGCAGACTCTGCGGCCTGAATGCAAAAAGGGCTCACCCGAAAAACGGGTAAGCCCTGTATGAGATGAAATCGATTCTATACGCCGCCTTACAGCGTAATGGTAAAGCGGTCCACATCCTTCGGCCGGTCCGGCATCACACGGTTGCAGTTTTTGTTAAAATGTTTTCCTACCGGAACATTCCGAAGATTATTAAGGTTTTCAAAAAGGAATTCGTGCGAAGCCTTATATTGGATAATATAACCGCGCTTGTCGGTAACTGTCACCAGATAGCCGCCATACTGGACCCCCCGCATAGAACCTTCGTCATTGACCGCCTGCACCTTCATTTCCACTTCATTATCGCCCATCAGCACAAATTCACCCTGGTTCTCGGCCGAAGGCGTGAAGATGTCCGACTTACGATCCAGCAGCACATAGTTATCGCCGGTCGTTTCCTCGCCGAATACAAAATATTCAACTTCGAGCGGATAAGTATAGTCTATACCTGAAGCAGCCGGCTTCAGCCGGGCTCCAAACCGGTAATCAACAATCTGAAGTCGCCTGTTGGCTTCCAGCCATGGTGTTGTATCCGGCAGCCTTCGCTGATTACTTGATTTTGAAAGATCGATTTTAAACTGCGGCGGATTCAGGAGACTGACATATTCGCGATCCTCCGGAGAAAGCATGGCCGTATCAACCTGCCGTTGCTTTTTCCTCGCATTTTCCAGCACCACCGTCTTTCCCAGCCCCGTTTTATAGATCGCTTCAAACTGGCTGTTATCCACGGTGGTCCAGGTGCGCATTTCCGGACCATGCTCCGCTGCAGTCACTGGTGGTGCAGGCTCAACCGGATTTGCATAGACAATCGGATTACGCGAGGTCGGTGATACATTTGAATAGTCATTGAATACCGGACCCATTTCACAGGTAGCTTCCCCGGGATGCAGCTGGTTGTAAATCAACTCCGCCATATCCGTTGTGAATTCTTCCGTTTTAAAAAACGGCAGCGTCGGTCCATTACGATGGGGGTTGCGGTCATATTCGACCCCTTCCACCTGAACACACAGCATGGCAGCAAAAATGCCTCCGTGTGACTCGCCGAGCAGAATCTCAATCTCCTTCGGTTCGTTGGCTTTCAGCTCAATCCAGTCCCCGACTTTAGAATGATGGTTGGCCATGGGATATTTTTCATTATCAGCCGATGTACTTTGCCACAGATGTTCGGTGTGTTCCTGAAAGTCAGTCACCCACTGCGGAAAACAGGATAGCAGCACCAGTTCTCCGTCGACGCGTACCGCGAGTGCATCATCGCCAAAGCCCCAGAAACGAAATTTAATATCTTCGGGATAAACCAACTGCCCTTTATAATGCACCAGCCAGCACCAGCCCTTCCCATTGGATTCACCGAACGCCTGCGGGGCCTGAGTCGACTGCAACGGCGGCATGGCAATGGATGTGGTGTAGAGTTTCTGCGGTGCACGATAATAGCGGCTGAACACACTCGGTGACCAGTCACGCATCAGAAATTTGGCCAGCAGGCCGGCAAGCTGCACCGGATCAGTTACACAGTCCGCTCCGGATCGCAACCGGTTAAAATCGTAATAGGTACCTTCGAGGTCGTTCCCTACGGAAGACGTTGCACCGAACTGCGAGACATCCTCGAGATCCGGCATGATATCAAATCCCCCGATGCTGTCGCCCAGCCCGTCCGTCATGCCGCTCATTTCCGGCAACTGGATATCGGGCATGCTGGCCTGTTTGACTTTTGTAACAATGCGGGTGGTGGATCTCGGTTTCGAAGTTTTTTTGACCTTCACCTTCGGCTTTTTGAGTTTCATCTTCGGCCGGTCAACGGGTTTGGGCGGTACAAACTTTTTCTCTTCTTTCTGCACAACATTAAAGACCACCAGCATACCCGCCAAAAGGAACGCAGCAGCATGGATCGCGATGCTGATAATAAATCCGCTGGGAGCCCCCTTAACGACCCCCTTATTTTTTTCAGCTGTCTTTTTCATCATCCGTTTCTCCTCAGCTCCCCGGATATCCTGCGGGCTATACCCTGAATCTTATCCGAGCGTTGAAGGAAAATCTAATGAAAGCAGTCATAATTCGCTATCGGTCAAATGTACAATGCGTTTCAAACGCAATACCTTACGAATAATTCGCAAAACATCACATTAAGTCATCCCCCTCACTGAATCCGCATGAATTGACGCTGAAAGCAGCTCAAACCTCGCGCAGATCGAGCGTTGAAACAAAAAGGCCTCCGATTTCTCAGAGGCCGTTCCAATCACTGGGAGTTCACATTACCTCATTAAACGACGGCGAACAAACAGCACCGCACCGCCAAAGAGTCCCACCAGCCCTATGGTCGCGGGTTCCGGGATCGTCTGGGCGTAGCTGTCCACACCGGCATTTGATCCGCCGTTATGCTGAATATGTCCGTACACATTGGCCGCGCTGTACATCGTGGCATCCGTTACAGTAAACGAATTGGCATACGCTCCGCCTCTGAAACTGACTGCCACATTAATTTCATTTTCCGTGGCCGACTTTGTAAAAGCCACAGTGTAGAGCTCTCCATTGGCCTGCCCCGCACTGACATCGAACCCGGTGTTTTCATTAATACCGCCACCGAACGCATAGATATCCCCGGTCGCTCTGGCATCGAATTCAAAGCCGATCTTAGGAGCTCCGGAAGTATCGGCAATACCATCGGTGAGCCCCAGCCGGAATCGGGCGCGAACATTGGTGGCGTCATAAAAAACACCTGCTGTAAGTGTAATGGTTTCCCCCACCGCCCAGCTTCCGCCTGATCCCTTCTGGGTAAAAGCCGGCCCGTTGCCGAGCATCGTATAGCCATCAACCGCGGTATTTTCTGTCACCTGAACTGCCCGGCTGTTCCAGCCGTCGATTTCATCAATCGAAGCTCCATCACTGAATCCATCCGCCGTATTAAAATCGGTGAAATAACCGGTAAAAGGATCCGCAAGAACCCCGCCCGCCAAACAGATCGATGCAGCCAATAAACACATCTTTTTTTTCATATTTTCTCCTATTTGAACTTTTATAGTTGATACCCTGTCATTCCCGCAGGACCTCCGCCACTTGGACCAATATCCAGGTAAAAGAGGCGGACGACCCTGCAGACGTCATTCACGGCGTATCGATTGTTACGTTCAGATTATCAATCGTGTTACCGAAGGTGGTGCCGGGATCTGCCGCTTCGCCGGTATTCCAGATCATGACATCAATATCCTGCGACAAGTCACCGGAGGTTGCAGACGTATAGGTCTGAAGACCCGTATTCTGCGTCGGAATAATTGCCCAGACCTGCACCCCGTTGGTTCCGCCGAGATATCCCTCCACCGAAGGAATCCAGGCGTTGGTCACCCCGCCGCCGATCCGGTTGGCTTCAATCTGAATCGAATTCACACGGAACACCTGCTCCTCGCCGTCGATCTGCATGACAAACGTTCCCGGAGCTGCATCCTGGGCATAGGCAGCCTTCAATGCTGTACCTCCATCTGCCGCCGTAGCAGCCGCACGGCCTCCGGAAATCATCACCACACCGTTATTGGTTTCGGCATAATTGTACCCTTCCCACCAGTTTCCGGAGAACTCCGCCCAGTCGAACAGCGCGGAAATTCCCGATGGCAGCGCGGAGGGCACATCGTCAATCCGGAAATACTCCTGCGGCAGAGCGGGCAATGTATTCGAAATCACCGCTTCACCGCTCGCATTGAACATCAGATTGGATTCAACGACTTCCCAGGGGCCATTCACCAGATTGGTGGTGGCATAAAGGGCAAAGGCAGCATCGCCCGGTCCGTTGGTCACACTGAGGACGATGTTGCCGTCCTGAATCAGCAGAGCCATTACCGAACCGTCAATGCCCGATCCGGCATCGACACGGGTCAGGATAAATTTATCCAGATTCCATTGCCACGCCGGTGATGACGACGCCGCCACACGGGCCACATAAGATCCATTGCTGACAGCAAAATAGGAGGCCGACTGCAGAGTCACGTAGGCATCCCAGGCTCCGGTATTCGGAACGTCATCGCCGGCCAGCGAAACACCATCCAGCAGGAATTCAATTCCGGAGCCGTCATTCGGCGAAGCGATGACATACTCCAGTTTATAAATGCCGTCTTCCGGAAGAGTCACATGATATTCCGCCCAGTCGTTGGCTTCGACATAGTTAATACCCACGCCGGAATTTGACACCCCGCCGGTATTGAAGAAGCTCTCCGCCTCTACGGTATAAACCGATCCGCCGGCGACCGCGTCAAAGACCGTGGTTTCATTGGTTGCGGAAAATCCGCCGTCCACCGTGGTTACCACAATCTGCGCAGAACCGCCCGCAACCCCGGTCACCAGACCGCTGGAGCTCACCGTTGCCACCGCAGGATTAAGCGATGTCCAGGTGACGGAGGGATCGGCAGCCGCAGACGGCAGCACCGTCTCATTCAGCTGAACGGTATCTCCAACCGCAATAAGACGGTTTGCCGGCGCCAGCTCGACCTCCGTCACAGCAATCGGCGGAGGCACGGTAATGATACTCGTATCCGTCAATCCTCCATCCGTGGAAGTCGCAGTTATGAGGGCGGTACCTTCAGCAACCGCGGTGACCACACCGGAGGCATCAACCGTGGCTACCGATGGATTATCCGAACTCCAGGAAACCGTCTGCGTAGCCGCATTGGCTGGATACACCGTTTTCGTTAGCGGGGCAGTTTCGCCTGCCCGGATTACACGGGCCGCAGGATGCACAGCCACTTCAGCAACGCCGAACGGAACAAATGGATTCACGGTAATGACCGCAGTATCGCTGTACCCACCGTCTTGAGCCGTCGCGGTAATCGTAGCAGATCCCGCCGAAACCGCGGTGATCACACCCAGCTCATCCACGGTTGCGACTGCGGTATTATCGGAAGACCAGAGAATCCGTTTGTCACTCGCATCAGCAGGCGAGAGCGTCGCCTTAACCGTATCCGTCCGCTGCTCTATGATGGATCGTGCAGACGGACTTACACTGATTCCAGTCACGGGAATCGTAACGGCCGAGGCCGAACGCCCGGGAGTTTGACTGAACTCGGTAACCTGCAGACTGACGCAGGAATAAGTGACGTTGTTCAGAATCTCACAGGTGATGGAGTTGTTTGTCTGCAGATACGCTTTCGGCACCGGAATCTCAATCGTTCCGAACCAGCGCGGATTGCCGAGCGACTCGCCGCGCCAGTCACCGTGGAAGTCCAGCGCATTTCCGTTAATGGTAATCACGTTCCGAGCATCATCACTCATCACAAAGTCGCGAATGAACAATCCGCTGATTCGTAACACGGCCTCGGCATCCCCCGTCGGCACCGTCACTCCGTTGATCTGTGCGGTGAGTGTTTCCAGTGAAGCTTTTTCAACCCGGAAAGGTTCCGTGCCGCTCAGGCTCTCGCCATAGAACTTGGTTTCCTGTGCAGTTTCGTCAGGCATCTGTTCATCAGCGAACGCATAACAGAGAATCATGGTTGCTTCAGCACCGATCTCTACCGAGCCCGGAGGGGTCAATACCGTCTGATCGCTCAGCACCGGCCGACCATCTGTTCCCGACGAAAGATCCAGATAGAGGTGCTTAATCTGCACACTGCTCACTGTATTTGATGAAAGTCCAAACGAATTGAGGTTCACAACCAGATTCGTCGGTTCAAGGTTGTTCAGAATCAGATATCCCCTGTTGCCGTCGACATAAGCATCGACCTGCATATCCAGATCGCTGGCTATGGTGTCCACTCGTATTCCATCCACATCGCTCCAGAGTTCATACCATTTAATGAATTCACTCCATTCCCAAACCCCGCTTCCCGGTGAGGTCTCATCCAGCATCGTGCTGGGATAGCGATAAAGAACATCGTCGACATAATAATCTCCCCATGTTGCTTTAACCGGCGTAAAGGGCATCGATTTAACCACATAGTCGGGGCGTTCCAGAAATTGCATCATCATGGAACTGAAAGGCTTGAGATTTTCCCAATGCTGACGTCGGCGATCAATCGTCGGAGTATTCGCCTGATATGAACCGCCCACCGCTCCATATTCAGACAGCACAACCGGTTTACGGTTGGAAACCCCGTTTTCGTGTACATCATACCATTCCAGCGTATCCAATGTTGCTTCCACCGGGCCGCCGTGACGGAAGGTCCCGCTTCCGGAGGTCTCCCACGCCGGCCAGTCATACAGATGGACCGCATAGAAATCCATATTGCTTCCGGCATGGTCAATGAAGCCCTTCCAGACCACATCCCACTGCTCCCAGGAACCGAAGCCGCCGTCACCGGTAGGATAAGCAGTCGTCCCGGCATCTTTATAGAAATTGGCTCCGTTTGTTGCCGACGGATCATTACCCACGATCAGGTCATAGTAATGCTGTCCGTCGTAACGCGGCAAATCGCCCTGCCAGAGATCATGCAGCCCCCAGGTCATACCGCCGATTAGCGGCGCTTCATCCCCCAGACGCTCGCGGACTCCAGCGGCCACGAGATTGTGGTATTCCCACAGACTCTCCCAGTTGGATACCATGAACTGACCGGTCATCAATTCCATATCGGGCTCGTTGATCACTTCCCAATACATCGGCAGCTGTTCACCGGATGTTTCTCCGTTTTTCCGGAAATACTGATCCAGATATTCCACCATCCACTCCGCCGACGTTTCAATGTCCATCGGTTGCCAACCCGTCCAGGTAGAACCGTTCTCGAACCAGCTCAAAGTCGGATAACTTGGATGCGGCGTCGTACCCATGATCATTTCATTCTGACGATCTTCATAAGCAATCCGTTCCAAATTCAGATCATATTGTCCACGCAGATAAGTCCCGTAATTGGTCATAAAACTCAAGTCAGCCATGTTGGCCCGGTCAGGATCTTCTTCTGTTGCCCGGAATTTCCAACCCACAGATCCATTGTCGCGGCCGAAGTACACATCCAGATCGTTCATCAGATAGTCCATTTTGTCTTCTTCGCCATCCCAATCTGTTTCGATGAAGCTGGAATGTACCGTGATATGCCGCTCGCGGCCGAAGTCGGAAATGCCGTTAACCGAATGTTCAATATTCCAGTTCACATCCACATTCACGGTTCCTCCCGGCAGTACAGGAGAAGCTTCGCCGATGACTGTGATGTGTATAGTTCCCGTTGACGCACCATCCACATCGGATGCTTCCACAGTAAAGACATTAAGCCCTTCATCACCGGTGAGCGGCGTTCCGGAAAGCCCGCCGTTTGCAGTCACGCTCAGCCAGGCCGGACCGCTGAGTTTAGTGAAGGTTACGGTATCCCCGTCCGCTTCTGAAACATCGGCCTCCAGACTGCCGGTATACGCAACGTTTACATCGGCATCCGTTTTTACGACTGGATTGGAATGAAAGAACGGCGGACCGGGTTCAGGCTCGGAACCCCCGCCTGATCCGTTCGGTGTAATCGAAACGTTGTCAATGCCCAGCCCGTTTCCGGTTCCGTCGGCACCCCAGCGAATGAAGAAGGTTGCCCCATCGGCAATGTTCAGACCGCTGATGACATGCGAAATCCCCGCCACACGGTTGGCCGACAGATTACCGTCCCCCGTTGTCCACATCGCAAGTACATTCGGCGCAGTAAAGTCCAGCTGACTTACGGCGATCCAGGTTGCCCCCGCATCCATCAGCGAGGTGGCATCCAGGCTGTATTCAAAAGCCAGTCCGACCGTGGTATTCCCGCGATACCACTGCTCACCGTCATAGGAAACCGCAAGCTGGGTAATATTTGATCCCGTGTTATTCTGCAATTGAGCCCCGAATCCGCCCGGAGCCTGGAATCCCAGACCAAACGCCCGTTCAGCAGCACCGTCCGATGAACCGAAACTGGCCACCCGCGAATGATTGGCGGAAACCGTCCCGCCACAGGCATATCCATAGGTCTGAGCACTATTGGCCCACCAACCGGTAGAGAGGTCCGCCCCTGCTGTTCCGGTCCAGAACAGCGCGTTGACGATTTCCGCATTCGGTGTAATCGACCCTCCGCCGCTCCCCCCCGAAGTCAGCAGGGAATCAAAGGTTTCCGTATGGGTTGGACCCGTCAGCGGAATCGGGCCGGCCAGACTGGACAACTGAAAAACAGCGGTACCGGCCAATGCAGTTATAATTACTCTCAAGCGCCTCATCATGCTCTCTCCTTTTATGATTGGAGAAACATGATTGCACCGATTATCCATCCGTCCAGCTGGATAGATGTCCGAGTATATGAACAAGCCCCGGAACAGAAAATATCCGGGGCTTTTCAGAACACCGGATTAATCGAGTTCCAACGCTTCCGGGAAATAGCGATAATAGGTCGGGCCGTACTCCTCGATCCGCTTACCGTTGGCCTGATGCATGGCCTTCAGTTTCATCTTTCCTTCTTCCTGGCTGTCAATCAGCAGCGGATGGGTATTTTCACTCAGCATTTCGCCGGCGGCATTCATCAGCGCTACATTTACGTTGAAGAACTCAAAGCGCTCTCCTTCAACCGTCCAGCGGATCGGAGCAATGGCTGCTGCACTGTTCGATTCAATATCCGCATCCACGGCACCCTCGGCAACCGTTTTACCGCCGGCAACAATTTCCCAGTTCAGCTTCGCACCGGAAAGTTCTTCGTGCAGATCATTGACCACCCAAAGCTCGGCCTCAAAGGTTTCCCCCGCATCCCAGCGCTTCTTTTCATAGTGCACACTGGCCAGCACCGGCTGATACGCCCGTTTTACATAATCGAACGACAGCTTCTTGTCGCCGTAGTAATCGATGATGCCCCATTTGATGTCCGGCATATGCGTCATAAAATGACAGAGGGCCACACAGCTCAACCGCGGTTTCTGACGGCGGTAATATTCCAGTGCATACTGGAAAATGATTCCCTGAGCCAGCTGGGTCGCTTCAACAAACTCCTCCAGTGATCCCGTCTTTTCATCGCCGAACACTTCAACATTCAGCGTTTTCAGAATATCAATATCCGCCCAGTGATAACCCCAGCTCAAACCCATCGGCCAGAGTTCATCTTCCGGAATAAACTTTTTCAGCGCGTCAACACTCGGAGCCGACGCCGCCGTCAGTTCGGGAATCACGCAATAATCCTGCGCCGGATAATACTCCTCCATCGGCTTCGCACCCGCACCGTAATAATGCTCGTTTGCATGCGCCGACTCGTTCGGTTTGTAGCCCAGCAACTGACCGTTCTCCGCACTCAGCGGCGAGGCCGGGGCATACGGAACATGAGTATGCTGATTCACGACTTTGCCGATTTCATCCATAAACAGCTTGTTGTCGCTCTCCAGATGCGCACCTGAAAAATAGACTTCCTCGCCCCCCATCCACATAATCGTTGAAGGATGGTTCCGGCGCTGCTTCACAATTTCCGCCGCTTCGCTCAGCGCCCCGCCCAGCACCTCTTCCGTGGCAATATAGCCCTGCGTCGCGAAGCTGAAGTTGGTCCACACCGTAATGCCGAGGCGATCGCACAGCTCGTAGAAATACGGTACTTCCGGCGGATGCCATCCGAAAATGCGCAGGTTGTTGATATTCGCTTCCTTCACCTGATTCAGACGCGATTCATATTTGGCATTCGTGTTCCGACCGTAAAGCATCGACGGCGGGCCGCCCCAGCAGGCCGACCGCAGAAACGTCGGTTTACCATTAATCACAAAGGTCCACGGATACTCCACCTGATCTTCTGAAAAGCCCGGATTCATTTCCATCGTGATTTCGCGAATCCCGAAAACCTCTTTCGACACATCGCTGACATTCCCATCTCTGGAAACTTTAATCTCCGCTTCATAGAGATGCTGATCGCCCATATCCCACGGCCACCACAGCTTCGCGTCCGCCACAGGCACTTTGACGGACGCCGTCTGTTTACCCGGCTCAACCGAGACAGAAACCGTTTCAGAAGCCGTCAGCGGACTCTCAAAATTTTCGCCCTTAACCGTAATTTCCAGATCCGCAGTAACGGCCGCATCGGAGAGATTCTCCAGTTCAACCTCAAAAGACACATCCGCCCGGCGTCCATCGATACTGGATTCGATGCGGGTATAACCGACTTTGATCATATCGGTTGCCACCACCTTTACCGGACGGTGAATACCGAAGGGAATTACGTCGGGCATGTAGTCGCCACCGAAACAGAACTTCCGGCCGGCCACACGCCCATGGTTGCGCGGCGGCGGATCCAGGCGAATCATCAGAATGTTGCAGCCCTCGCGCCACTCGTCAAAACGTACCGAATCGGTAACATCAAATTCAAATGCCGAAAACATCCCTTCGTGTGAACCGAGATACTGATTATTCAGCCACGCCTCACAGCTGTAATCCACACCCTCAAAACGAACGGTGACTTTTTTGCCGGCCCACTCCTTCGGCGCATCAAACTTCGTGAAATACCAGTATTCCAGCTCCTGCACCCATTTGGCCCGCGCAAAATTTCGGCCGAAATAGGGATCGTCCAGTTCTCCCGCACGCTGCAGATCAGAATAAATATCCCCGGGAACCACCGCCGCATTCCAGTTGAAAAACGTGCCCTGATATTCCGACGGCATCGTGTGAAACCCTTCTTTCACCCCCTGCCCCGGACGGATTTTCTGCATTTTCCAGTGAATCCCGCTTAAATCAATTTCCATTCTCTTTTCGCTCATATCCCGCTCCTATTTAGTAAACTCTTCAATGATTGCTTCCGTATGTTCTCCAAGCTTTGGAGAACCTTTGGAGGTGAAAATGCGTTTACCGTCCAGCTTGACCGGACAGCGCGTGGTTCGATACGTCGACCCATCCGACAGTTCAACCGTCTGCTCCATTTCCAGACATTGGAACGCCTCCGATGCACGCAGCATATTCCAATCAAGCACCTTCGCGCACCAGATATCCGCCGGCTCCAAAACCGCCAGCCATTCATCCGTTGATTGAGTCATCAGATGCTCCGCCAAAATGGCTTTCAGTTTATCCCGTTCCGTAAACCAGCTCGCCGGCTCCGGATAGTTCAGCAAGGCATCACAGCCGATCAGTTCGCCCATTCGCATCAAATTCCCCATCGACAGCGCAAGGTAGCCGCCCGCAGTCTGATAAATGCCATACGGCGCACCGAGATAAGCATGCGCATTGTGCGTTTTCGTACGCTCCGGAGCCTGCCCCCCATCCTGGAAATAGACGGTCAGCGGTTCAAACTGAAAATCAAGCGCCGCCTCATACAGGCTGACAGCAACCCGACCGCCAACTCCGGCCACCAGCTTGGATAAAATACCCTGGGCCAATTGCGCTCCAGCCAGAATATCCGTCACAGCCAGCCCCATCGGAACCGGACCGTCATCCGCATTGCCCGAAAGCCACGTCAGCCCGCTCACAGCCTGCACCAGCAGATCCTGCCCCGGTTTTTCACGCCACGGACCTTCCGTACCGTAACCGGAAATTGTGCCGTAAATAATCTCCGGATTCAGCGATGCTACGGTCTCATAACCGAAACCGAGCTCTTCCATTACGCCCGGACGGAAGTTATGAATCATCACATCCGAATTTTTGATCAGTTGCTGAGCAACCGCCTTTCCTTCATCGGATTTCAGATCCAGACAGATACTCTCCTTATTCCGGTTGATCGCATGAAACAGAGTCGATTCACCATTGAGCTGCACGTCGGTTACATAATGTTTCCGGCAGATATCGCCGCCGGGCTGTTCCACTTTAATTACCCGTGCTCCGAAATCCCCCAGCCGGAGTGACGCAGACGGACCGGAAAGAAACTGGCTGAAATCCAGGACAACCTTACCTTCGAGAGGCCGCTCTTCCACAGCAGCAACATCCTCGCTGCCTGCAGTCGCAGAGGACAGCAAACCTGCATCAAGCTCCGCATTGGCATTTCCAAGAACGGGAGCCGCGACATCTGAAAAAATGCGTTCGCCGTCAATCCGTACCGGACAGCGCAAGGTATCGATTTTCACGCCGTTCGGGCGCGAAACGGTCTGTTTCATTTCCAGACTCCGGAAGGCCGGATGCTGCATCATCCGCTCATAATCCAGTACATCGGAACACCAGAAATCCGCCGGCTCCAAAACCGCCAGCCAATCTTGCGTTGATTTTTTAACAAACTGTGCAGCTAACTGTTGATTGATTTCATCCCGCTCCGCATACCTCGTTTGAGCATCGGCCTCTTCCAGCTCCAGCCCGATCAGTCCGCCCAGTTTTTTCAACGACCCCATGGCAATGGCAATATATCCATCCAGGGTCTGGAAAATGCCGTAGGGCGCGCCGAGATAGGCATGCGCCGGATGGGTTTTCGAACGCTTCGGCAACTGCTCCCCGTCGTTGAGGTAGGTGGTTAAAAACTCAAACTGCAGATCCAGCAGCGATTCCAGCAGACTCACCTCGATACGTGCCCCCTGTCCGCTTTTATTACGCCGAACCAGCGCCGCAAGAATCCCCTGCGCCAAATGCGTGCCGCAGATCATGTCACCGATCGCCATGCCGAACGGCGTCGGCGGCGCATCGGCCGTTCCGGTCAGCCAGGTCAGGCCGGAAACCGATTGAGCCAGCAGATCCTGCCCCGGCTTGGCCACCCAGGGTCCTTCCCTTCCGTAGCCGGTTACTTCGCCATAAATAATGCGCGGATTCAGCCCCTTCACCGTATCAAAATCGAGGCCGATTTTTTCCATTACGCCCGGACGAAAGTTGTGCGTCATTACATCGGCCGAAGCGATCAGCTTTTTCACGTTCCCCAGATCCTGCGGATCTTTCAGGTTGGCCGCATAGGATTTTTTATTCCGGTTAATCGTGTGAAAAACCAGACTGTCACCGTCCGCATACAGATTCTTGGTGGCCAGCTGACGACACGCATCCCCGGAATCCGGACGTTCAATTTTAATGACGGTTGCGCCGAGATCGGCCAGCCGGAGGCCGGCGTAGGGTCCGGCCAGATACTGGCTGAACTCCAGAACAGTGATTCCTTTAAGCGGAAGTGTTTTCATTATGAGGCCTTTGATTCGCGATACATTTTATTCAGTTGTTCAAGCACGGCTTCAGCACGTCCTCCGTTTTTCAGGAAGTCATGAATCGGCTGACCCGCCGCATCCTGAAAATCAAGATACCCGGCATAACGCGGCCGCACAAAGGCGCGGTCGAGCGTCGGCAGTGTGTTGCGGAAAAAGTCAGAGCAGACGGCATTGGTTTCCGGGGCCTCCCAGGCCTCGCGATGACCGGGCTGTCCGCCCGATTCAAAAAAGAGACCGCGCTGAACTTCCGGTGAAGCCGTAAAACAGGCATATGCAGCAGCGATTTCCGTGTGTTTGCATTTTGCAGAAATCGCCAGCCCGGTTCCGCCCAGCATGGTGGAGCCCGGTCGCCCCGCTTCCATTCCGATCACATCATGAAAAGTCACAAGGTGCTTCGCATAACCCGGCCGAGAATAGTTGGTATAGCCATAGGTATATGGCGCATAGGCAAACCGGTCGGTGGACGACATCACCTCCATAGTACGGATCGGATTCAGTTCAAAAAATTCCGGCGGCACCACATCAGCCAGTTGTTTCAGCTGTTCAAGAGCAAGCACCCCCGATTCTTTTTCCGCCACCTCTTCCTCATTAGGGAAAATAGACGCTCCGGCCGCTTTCAGCAGATTCAGGAAATTGCCGTAGACATCCAGCGGAATACTCGGACAGCACACCAGCCCCTTTTTTCCCAAAGCAATCAGTTCATCAAAGGTGCCCGGAATCCGCTCCCCGGCTTTTTCGAGCAGATCAGGACGTGCGGCCGACACCGGGCACGCGGCATCAATGGCCAATGCCCACTGACTGCCGTTAAAATGATAACTCATGTGCGACTGCCCCACCGAGTTCGCCGCCTGATCTTCAAGATATTCCGCCGGAATTAATTTTTCCAGAGGCTGGAGAATTCCGCTCGCCGCCGCAAAGCCGGCCCACGGATGATCAATGACCAGAAAATCGTACGCCTCTGCAATTTCGGAAATCGGCTTATCGGCAAATTCCTGCAGCGAGCGTTTGTCCCACTGAATATCCACCTCGGGATGAAGCTCATGAAAACGCTGGGCGGTGGCAACCACAGAAACGTACCCTCGCGAATGATCCCAGGTCATTCCTTTCAACTGTATTTTATCGGCCATGCAGATGCTCCATCTTGTTTTATATGTGAATTTAAAATTTATATAGAACATCCTCTCTTCACATCAACCGCAACCAACCTGTACAAAAGACCGATACAAAAACATTGGAATGCCGTGCTTCTTACGGCCTAAATTGGTCCATCAGAAAAGTCTCTGCATTTTATATATAAACGCCTGTTTCGTATTCAGATGATGAAAACTACAAAGAAAAAAACCAGTTACCAGGCACCGGCCCTCGAGAAAGGGCTGGATATTCTGGAATACCTTTCCGCCCAGCCCAAACCGCGAACGCAGCTGGAAATTGCCCAGGCTCTGGGACGCAACCCCAGCGAACTCTACCGCATGCTTGCCTGCCTCGAAGAACGTGGTTACATCGCCAAAGGCGAATCCGGAAACGGTTACCGCATGACGCTGCGCCTGTTTGACCTCGGGCACCGCCAGCACACCGCCACCACACTTCGGAAGGCCGCGCACATTGCCATGGAAGGTCTGGCCGAGGAGATCGGACAGGCCTGCCACCTCACCTTTCAGCACGGCACTTCCCTGATTGTAATGATGGAACGCATGCCGGCCCGTAAAGTCTGCCTCTCGATCGGCGAAGGCTCTGTATTCCCCATCAGCCAGACCGCCTCCGGCAAAGTGCTGCTGTCTCGCCTGCCGGAAGAAATTGCCTTCCAGACTCTGGAAGATGATCCCGAGTATGCCCGGTTGAGCAAAGCTGCCGGAAAACGGATTTGCGACGATATTTCCGAAGCCCGGAAAAATGGGTTTCTGGCTCAGGAGAGCCAATTGACTGAAGGAACAACCGATATTGCCGTTCCCATTGGCATCGATGGATCCGGCACCTCGGCCGTACTGGCCATTTCATACCTCAGCATCGGCCCCCAGGCGGACCGGCTGCGACAGACCTATTTAAAAGCCGCACTTCTGTGCGCTGAAGAGATCAACCGAAACTTGGGAGTTATCCGATGAATGGAGTGGAGTACGCATGTAAAGAAGGCATCGGCCGAATTACCTTTAACCGGCCAAAAGCGAATGCCTACGATCTGCCCTTTCACGAGGCCTTTTCCGACGCCATTAAGACTGCGGATACGGATGCCGGCGCACGGGTGATCGTCATTCAAAGCGCGCTCGATAAATTTTTCTGTGCAGGCGCGGATATCAAAGTTTTTGCCGACAGCGATACGGAAACCAATAAAAAAATGGTTGAGCAGGCCCGCGCCAACCTTGCCGCAATTGAAGCAAGCGGAAAGATTTTCATTGCCGCCATCAGCGGGCACTGCCTTGGCGGCGGGCTTGAAATTGCATTGGCCTGCGATATCCGTCTGGCCGCCAAAGGAAATTACACCCTCGGCCTTCCGGAAGTGAAACTGGGCCTGACTCCCGGCAACGGGGGTTCGCAGCGGCTGGCCCGGCTGATCGGCCCTGCCCGCGCGCTCGAGCTCTGCGTATCCGGAAGAAGCATCGATCCCGACGAAGCCAACGAACTGGGACTCTTCAGCAGACTGTTCAAAGCAGGATCGTTTGAGACGGCTGTTGAAACCTACGCCGGCGGTCTGGTCCCCGGAGCCCCGCTGGCCATGGCGGCGCTGAAGCGCGGCATTCAAAAAGGAGCTGAATTGCCGCTGGCTGAAGGACTGGCACTGGAGACGCAGCTGGTGGATGATTTATATGATACGGAAGATGCCGCGGAAGGATTCCGCGCTTTTGTTGAAAAAAGAGCCCCGGTGTATCGCGGGTGCTGAACAAGGAGGATGAACCATGAGCGAAGTGAAATTTTATCCCTGCTACATTAACGGCGAATGGATCGGCAAAGATGCCGCCGAACGCATCCCGGTGGAAAATCCGGCGACAGGAAACGTCTGGGCCGAGGTTCCGGTCTGCACGATGGAACAGGTTCAGCAGGCTCTGGAAACCTCCAAAACCGCCCAGGAAGCCTGGCAGGATCTCCCGGCGATTCAGCGCGCCAACTATATCTACGCCATTGCCGACCGCCTGAAAGCTGAACGCGATTATTTTGCCGAACTGCTGGTGAAGGAACAGGGAAAACCGCTGGCCGAAGCACAGGGCGAAGTGGACGACACCATTCGATACATGACCTACAATGCCGAAGCCGCGCGCCGCATTACCGGGCATATCTTCCCCTCCGATCAGCCCGAAGAACAGCTCTGGATTCATAAAGTGCCGTACGGCGTCACCGTCGGCCTCTGCGCCTTTAACTATCCGCTGGCCTTGATCGGGCGCAAACTGGGCCCCGCGCTGGTGGCCGGAAATACGATTGTGCTGAAACCGCATGAAGTCACGCCCGTCACGGCCTCTGAATTCTGCCGGCTGGTGGAGGAGGCCGGCGTACCGAAAGGCGTTGTGAATATGGTGATCGGTACCGGTGCCGCCATAGGCGAAGCGCTGGTTTCAAATCCGATCACCAGACTGGTCACCATGACCGGCAGTACCCGGGCCGGACAGGCCATCTGTGCCACCGCAGCACCGAACGTCACCAAACTCGTCCTGGAACTGGGCGGAAATGCGCCGTTCATCGTCTGCGAGGATGCCGATCTTGACAAAGCGGCCGAAGCCGCCGTGGTCGCCCGCTTTGCCAACTGCGGACAGGTCTGCATCTGCAACGAAACCGTTCTGGTTCATGAAGCCGTAGCCGACGAATTTACCGAAAAGGTGCTCAAACGCGTGGCGGAAATCAAGCTGGGCGATCCCATGAAAAATGAAGGGATGGGCCCGAGTACCAGCCGCCAGGGTCTTGCCCGCATCGAGGAGCTCGTAAACAAAGCCGTTGCCGAAGGGGTGAAAGTCGCCTGCGGCGGAAAGAAACCGGAAGGCGCGGAATTTGAAGGCGGCAACTGGTATGAACCGACCGTACTGCTGAACGTGAAAAAAGATTCCATTATGGTGAACGAGGAAATTTTCGGACCGGTTATGCCGATCGTCAAAATCTCCAGCTATGAAGAGGCTCTTGAGATCGCCAATGCAAGCGAAGACGGACTCTCCGCCTATCTGTTCACCGAAAACTACCGCCGCTTCATACACGCCATCGGACACCTTCAGGTGGGCACCATCTTCATCAACCACGGTATTGTCGGTTATATTCAGGGCTTCCATTCCGGCCACAAACGCAGCGGGCTCGGCGGTGAAGACGGCATCCACGGTGTGGAGGAAATGCTTCAGAAACGCACCATCTATCTGGGCTGCTGACGAGGAGGAACACCCATGGCCGATCATATTCGAATGACAAATAAAAACGGCGCAAGTGTGCTGTCGAAAAGCAAATTGCCTGAGTTTGATGCCGGCGATTTTCCCGCCGGCTGGTCTGGACGGGCCCTTGAAGATTCCGGCGTTTTTACCTTCATGTTCAACGTCGCCGCTGACGCAGAGGAATTTGAAATCCACGCGGCAGAAGATGAATGGCTCGCCTATGTCATCAGCGGATCCGGCACACTGTATACCGGCACGGCAGACCTGAAAAAAACAGAAAGTATGAACTACAAGGCCGGCGATTTTATCACCTTCGAAGCCCATACGCCCCACGGCTGGAAAAACGGCCCTGAACCGAGCCGCATTCTTTTCACCAAACGGGCATAAATCCGAAAACAAAGAAAACGCACACCATCGGAGTTCGATGGTGTGCGTTATCACAGTCCTGAATTTTACGGACTCTATTCGTAGGTTTCCCGACTGAGGAAATAGCTCTTCAACCCTTCGTCCACTTCAAACCGTCGCATCCATCCGGCCTGATCGGTCACCTCGTGGCAGAGTCCCCAGCGTAACCCTTCCAGCGGATGCTTATCATGGTCCGGCGTACGGAACAGACCATTCGCTTCCGGCGCACCTTTTATATATGACTTGATTTCAAAATTAATTCCGTCTTCCGCCCACTGAATCGTATTACGTTCCGGCCCATCCGTGGTCAGCATACCGGCAATGCCGCCGTTGTAGTGCCAGACGCAGATTTCATGGCCGGAGTTGGAGATCGGATTATATTCGCTTTTCACGTAAGGTCCTTCCACCTTATCGGCAATAGCCACGCCCCATTTAGTTTCACGTCCGCCCATATACATCTCTTCGCCCATGGGCTCCCCTTTGTAATACAGGTAGAACTTGTTGTTGAAAAACATGAGCGTCGGATCGTGCACCTTGTGACTATCGAAACTGCCCTTGCTCTTCACCAGAAAACGGTTGTCGGCCTCGCCTTCCCATTCGCCATCCTGCTCCGCTTCCACCACCGGACCCGGCAGTTTTTCCCAGGGCCCGTACGGCGAGTCCGCCACAGCAATGGAAATATTTTCATAGGAGCGGCGAACATACGGCGAGGTTACCACCTGATAAACCAAATAGTATTTTCCATCGTGCGCAAGAATTTCAGGCGTAAAGACACTGCGGTCGTCATACGAACCCCGCTCACCGCGAACAACCGCCACCCCTTCCTCTTCCCAATGCCAGCCGTCTTTACTGGTGGCATGCCAGATATCGCACTGATCCCAAGGGAAGGTTTTCTTTTCATAGTCCCCGGAGCCGAAGCCGTAGCTTTTACCGGTGGAACGGCTGTACCAGACATGATACAGGCCATCGACCTCAATTACGGCACTCGGATCCCGACGAACCATACCGTCCTTCTCTTCCGCCAGATCTCCGGTGATCGGTTTGCTGACAATTTCACAATACCATTCCGGACTCTGGTAATAATTTCGCTCCATCGCCCGCTTCGTTGCGGCACTCATCTTCTTTTCCATAATAATGCGTCCTGTGTTTATAAGGTTTTCTTTTCCAGCTGCAGCTGGATCTCTTCAATACTCAGATTCTTGGTCTCCGGCAGAAACGGCCAGATCGCCGCACAGCCCGCCGCGCCGACAATGGCGTAAAAAAGAAAGATCGACGTTCCGCCCATATTCGCCAGCTGCCACGGAAACATAAACTGCACTGCCGCACTGATCGTACTGCTCACCAGCGCAAAAAACGGAATCGCCACCCCGCGCAAAGAGGTCGGGAACAACTCGGAAAACAGTACCCACATCAGCGGTCCGATCGAAAAATGAAAAGCCGCGATAAAGCTGAGGATGCCGCCGAGAATCAGTCCGGCATTCATACTCGCCGATTCCGCAATAATCGCCGCAGCGTGGGTCCGTGCCGGCTCCGCACCCAGCACCTCGATCAAAGCATCTTTGAATGCAATATCGCTGTCGAACGTTTTTCCAACCATTGGAACCAGCGCAGCGGAATCCACTTCCGCCGGCAGTTCCTGCACCGCTTCAGGCGAAAGCGTATAGGTTGCCGTTTTAAAGCCATAGGCACAGATCAGATGACTGACCATCACCCAGAGCAAACCGAACAGAATCATCGGCCGACGCCCCAGCTTATCAACCAGCAGAATGGCTGCCAGCGTGAAGACCACCGAAACCAGCCCCACCCAGACCGTCTGCTGAAAGGCCGTATTGGTTCCCCCGCCCAGCTGTTCGAAAACGGTCGGTGCATAAAACAGAATGGCGTTGATCCCCGAAAGCTGCTGTGCAATGGAAATGATGATGGCCACGATCACCGCAATCCGCATGCGTTTATGGCAGAGTTCTTTGATCTGCGACATCGCGGAAAGTTCTTCATCACCGCGATGCAGACTCTCTTCCATCGCAGCAATCTGTTCACCGATTTCATCATCCGATGTGATCCGGTGCATGATCAATTTAGCCTCTTCAATGCGGCCGCGATAGACCAGCCAGCGCGGACTTTCCGGAACAAAGAACAGGGCCACCAGCCACACCAGAGCCGGAACAATTTCCGATCCGAGCATGTATCGCCAGATGTGCTGTTCCATATTCAGCTTCACCGCCCACGCCGCCTCGGTATCCGTGGCTTTCACCAGCAGATAGTTGACAAAATAGGCGGCCGTCAAACCCAGCACGATATTCATCTGGTTCACGGACACCAGTTTACCCCGCCATTTAGGCGGCGCAATTTCTCCGATATACATGGCCGAAACGGTAATCGAGGTAAACGCCAGCCCGCCGAGAATACGGGCGCAGACCAGTCCGATATAATTGGGCGCCAGCGCGGAAGTCACGGCCGAGATCCAGTACATACCCGCAATAATGATCAGGGTTTTCTTCCGCCCGATTTTATTACACAGCGGCCCCGCCGCCAGAAGCGCAAACAACACCCCGAACGCCGGTGAACTGACCAGAATGCCCACCTGCAGTTCACTCAGACCGAACTGCTCCGTAACAAAACCCACCGTGCCTGAAATCACGGCGGCATCAAGACCGAAAACAAAGCCCCCCAGCGCCACAACGATGGCAAAAATGAATGCTTTAACCTGTTTGTTCATAACCCACCCTCACCTGTACATCGCCGAAAACCGCTCCGGTCGACCATTCATCAGTTTCCTTCATTTTACGGACCGCGTCCACCGTCAAGATGCTTTGAAAAAAACAAAGAAACAGAGGATCAATTTATCCCATAAACAGCCGGTCCAGAATGGGTCAAATGGACAGGTTACGGATACTGCTTCCGGAACTGATCCAGTCGTTCCATCGCCTTTTCCTCATAGAGCCGTTTCAGCATAAATTTCGGCCGCTCCAGCGTGCACTCCCAGGCAAACAGCTTTTTATACAGCTCCGCCACTTTCTTCGGATATTCCGCCGCCAGATTGTTCCGTTCCGACGGATCCGCTTCAATGTTATACAACTCGGCCGGACGGTCCGGAAAACGCAGCAGCTTCCAGTCTCCATCGCGAATCGTTCCGCGGTTTTCCTTTTTCCAGTAAAGCGTCTGATGCGGCCGCCCCTGATTTTCGCCGGTGAGATAAGGCATCATATCCACCCCGTCGAGTCCTTCAATTCCGCAAGCATCGCCCCCCGCCGCATTGATAAACGTTGGAAGAAGATCAAGGGTACTCAGCGGCTTGTCGTATTCCACCCCCGCCGCCAGTTTTCCTTTCCAGACGACAATTCCGGGCACACGAATCCCTCCTTCCAGATGCGTCGCTTTACATCCGCTCAGCGGCCAGTTGCTTGAGGTGCTGGCATCCGTCGGTCCGCCATTATCATTGGCAAAAACAATCAACGTGTTTTCCCGAAGTCCCATCGCATCCAGGGCATCCAGAATACGGCCGATCGCGCGGTCCATCGACCACGTCAGCTGCGCCAGTTTACGGCGTTTCCCCTCCAGTGCCGAAAACAGCTCCGCATCCTTCGGATCCGGCTGAATCGGAGTGTGTACAGCGTTGAAAGAAACATAGACAAAGAAAGGATGCTCCCGGTTTCGCTCCATGAATTTAATCGCCTCATCTGCCAGCACATCGGTCAGATAATATTCCGGCTCCTTAAATGTACCCAATCCCCACTCCAGCCGATCTTCCGGACGGAAATCATCACCTTCTTTATACGCATAAAAACTTCGGGCTCCGCCGCGAAAACCGACAAATTCATCAAACCCGCGTTTCAACGGATGAAACCGGTCCGCATTGCCCTGATGCCACTTCCCGAAAACGGCGGTTTTATAGCCCCGTTCCTGCAGATAGTTTCCTACGGTTGGAACACCGGGCTGAAGACCCATATCATCACCCGTGGTTCCGTTGGGGCTCATATAGCCCGGAACATTGTTCTCCTCGAATCCCAGCTTCTGCTGATACATGCCCGTCAGCAGGCCCGCACGCGACGGGCCGCAAACGGCAGCCGACACATAAAACTGATTGAGCTTCACACCCTGTGTAACCAGTTCGTCCAAACAGGGCGTCTTAAAATGACGGCTCCCGTTGAAACCGAAGTCGGCATATCCCGCGTCATCCGAAAAAAGCAGAACAATATTCGGTTTACGGGCTGCAGCCGCCAGACAGGATAGGACCAGAAATAGAATAATCCGTTTCATCTCATTTTCCTGTTACTGAATAACAAGGGGCTTTTTCTTCGCCGCTTTGGCCTTAAGTTCATTGTAAAGATCCTCATACATCTGCAGCCGGTACTGCTGATAATCGTAGGCATGCAGCGGGACATTGGCCTGATTATCCGCATTCCATTCATTCCAGAGTTTTGCCAGCTCGGCCCGCGTTTCCGGTGCTTTATCGATCATGTTGGTTGATTCATACGGATCATTCACCATATCGAACACGCAGATTTCATTTTTCCAGTTATTCTTCACAAACTTGGCCTTCGGCGTCCGCACCGCCCAGGCCGTACTGTTGCGCTCGCGCCAATAAAGCGCGGCATGCGGTGAACCCTTCTTTTCCCCGTTGAGATAGGGAATCAGATTCACCCCGTCCAGCGGTTTTCCTGATGTATCCCCGCCGGCCAGTGCCACCGCCGTGGCCGTGATATCGAGCGATGAAACCAGCCCGTCGAAGGTTCCGCTTTTGGTCAGACCCTTCGGCCAATGTACGAAATACGGCACGTGAATACCGCCCTCCAGCCAGCTGGCTTTTCCCTGCAGAAACGGCCCGTTATCCGCCCAGTTTTCCGAAGGATTCCATGGCGGCGACCCAACCCCGCCGTTGTCCGACAGGAAAAAAATCAGTGTGTTTTCAAATTTTCCCGATTCCTTCAGCGCATCAACGACCCTACCGATGCCCTGGTCCATCTCATCAACCATCGCGGCATAGATCCGTCGGTTCCGGTCTTTGATATGATTATATTTTTCAATCGTTTCCTTTGGTGCCTCCAGCGGACTGTGCGGCGCATTATAGGCAAGATAGAGGCAGAACGGTTTTTCAGCCTCTTTAACAAACCGTGCGGCATCCCGGCTCAGCGCCGTGGTCAGATATTCATTGTATTCACCTATATTGTCATTCCGCAGCAATGGCAGGGAGGTCCCTTCGTTGGCCCCGTAATTGAGCTTTCCATTCTCCAGCACCAGCGGCATGGCGGTGGTCACTTCTTCCGGCCAGTAGGAATGCCCGCCGGACAGAAAACCGTAAAAATAATCAAACCCGCGGTTATTCGGATGATGATTCGGAGCGGCCCCGACATGCCACTTTCCGATAATCCCGGTTTTATAGCCCGCCGCCTGCAGTCGTTTTCCGAACGTCTTTTCTGACGGAGGTAATCCCATATGCATATCATACGGTGAATACGTAGCATTGATTTCCATGCCGAAACGGGCCTGATGCCGGCCGGTCAACAGACCGGCGCGCGACGGCCCGCAATAGGAATGCGTCACATAGCCGTTTTCACAGACCACGCCGTTTTCCGCCAGCGTATCGAGCACCGGGGTTTTAATTTCGGTCGAGCCGGTAAAACCGACATCGCCATAGCCGAGATCATCGGCCAGAATAATCAGAATGTTCGGACGTTCATCCGCTGCGGCCGAAAAGGTCAACAGACTCAGCACAACCGCTGTAATATATTTCACCATGGTATCGTCTCTCCATTTTCACTCAGGAACAGACCGCTCTGCTCCATGGATAATTTTTCAATGCTTTTCATAATTTCCGGCGCAGCCTCATCAACCCCCACCGGCGCTTCGGCCCCGCCCATATCCGTCTGCACCCAGCCGGGGCTGATCGCATAAACAGCGATACCCTCTTCCGCCAGCTGTACGGCGAGGCGGCGCGTCAGGATATTCAGTGCCGCTTTACTCATGGCATAGGCATCGAGGCCCTCGCGCGGATTCAGATTCAGTTCAAGCGAACCCATCCCCGAAGTCATATTCACCAGCTTTGATCCGGAATTCATTAAAGGAATTACGCCCTGCGCCACCAGCGCCGGACCGGTGGCATTCACCCGGAAAGTCTGTGCAAATGCTTCCGCCGACCAATCGCCCCTTTTTTCCAATGGGCATACACCGGCATTGTTGATGACCCGATCCAGCTTCAGTCCAAACGTATTCAACTGAAGAACCGCCAGCTCAATAGACTCCGGATCACTGACGTCCATCTTTAAGCGCACGACAGAAGGCCCTTTGTTCTCCATGCTTTCGGATAACGAGGACGCTGCCCCTCCATCCGGAAAACGTTCCGGGTTCCGGCACGCGGCAATCACACGGTATCCGGATTCGAGATAACATTTCACCAACCCAAGGCCAATGCCCCGGTTTGCGCCGGTAATCAGAACCGTTTTCATTTCGCCTCCTTCACATCGCCATAACGCGTTTCATAAAGTGTGCAGTGAAATTCCTTCGCGGCCTTGACCAAGTGCGGATATGGCACATCGGTTACACGGACAAAACCGATATTATAGTTCTCGCCGTCGTGTGCGCGACCGGTGATCGGCGAGTCGATATACTGGAACCAATGCGCACCGACAAAATAGGGATTGTCCCGCACGGACTCCATATATTCCTTCCACATCCGGGCCCGGTCCTTCTGATCAGTCGCATGGATCAGCCCCGGATGGAAAAACCCGGAATCCGTTGCTCCCATATGAAACTCTCCGATCACCGTCGGCCGGTCGACCTCCTCAAGAAACGCCCAGGTTTTCGGGCCGATGCCCATGCCGTAGAAATTATAGCTCATCACATCACAGTATTTCCGCGCCGCCTTCCAGACCTCAGTGGTCATGCCCCACATCGTCAGCCGGCACCCCATATACATATGATTCGGCAGCACCCCGGCCAGCGCATCATGCACGATGCTGAAATACTGCGTCGCAAAAGCCTCCGAAAGCATCGAAAAATCCGCCAGCATACCTTCACTGAATTCCGCATCATAGAGATCCACACCCTGCTCCAGCTCGTTCCAGCCGGTCAGTTCCGTATTCCACGCCGCATTCAGTTTCCCAAGGGTCGGATATTCCGCTTTCAGCAGCTTCATAAATTCGGCTTTTGCCGGGCAGTCCGATGCCGCGCGGCTCAGTGCATGCAGCACCACGCCATAGCGTTTCCGGTTGGACTCCATGGACCCCCAGCTCATTTCATTATCCACAAAAACGCCGACACACCAGGGACTCCCGAGCACCTCATCCGCCACCACCTCAAGAGTAAGTTTCGCGCGGCGTTCAAACTCCGGATCAAACGGATCGGGCAGCGGACGCCAATAATCATACCCCGAACTGACCGTCTTGAAATCACCGATAATCCAGCCATTGGCAAAATACGGTAAACGGTTGTTCTGATAAAACTCGGGATCCACCCAGTTTCCGGCAGAGGTGAATCCCCAGTCGATCATGCGGTCAATAGTCACATCACGCCACTTCGACACCGCAAAACCCGGCCGCGGCTCACCATAGCGCCGCTCCAGATTGGCGAGATAAAAACTGAAAACTTCACCATGTTTCACCGGCCCTTTATGGGCAGAACGACGATAACCGTAATATTTGGCCAGCGGATCCGAATAGTCCGGCAGCCAGTTAAACATCTTATGCCGCAGTTCGGAAGAGACATAGCGGGTTTTGCGGATTGCATCAGAAGGCGGAACAATACCCAGCGAATCCTCGGGAGTCACATCCTCGGGATCGACGTAGCGCACCGCATCATCCCGGAAATCAATGCCGGTAATCGTCGAGGTATTCGCCATGCGGATATTGGCAATTCCGCTCGAGAAAAAGAGATAGCCTTCCGGATCGACAAGCGCCCATTTTCCGCCGACTTTCTCCGCACGGAAATATCCGGTTGCTTCCAGCCAGGGCCCCTCTTTCCAGCCGCCGAATGTACTGCGGTCGGACATGGGCCGCGAAACGGCCAATGCACGCAACTCATCAAGCGCCACCTGCCGCAGCTCCTCTTCGGAATGGATCTTTCCGGGATAATCGATTTTTGCCGCCTGCCCGAAGCGGTCCACCAGCCCGGTCATATAATTCGGATCGCCCGGCGGACTTTCCGATATCCGGATATCATCAAAGATCAGTGTGTGCGGATCAATCTGTCGTTCCGTATAAAAACGGATCGATTTAACCCGGCTGAAATCCGCCGCGTACTTTCCGCCTTTGATGATCATCCGCGTTCCGCAGCCCGTAAACGAAGGCGGATCGTCACGCAAACCGTAATCGATGCCGAGACCGGGCCCCGCGAGCTCAAAATAATAACGCCCCGATCCCCCGGCCGGAATATTCACCGCCCGCCGCACCGAGCCGCCACCGGCCGACTCCACCACACAATGGATATAAACCGAATCGTCTCCGGGATTGGAAATGCGCGCGGAAAGATGATAATTCCCCAGCCATTTGCAATCCCAGGGCTCCGCCGGAGAAAACCTCACACCGGAACGCTGAACGTCCGGCCGGAACACCACCTTAAGCGCACCCGACTCCACCGACAGCGCTGCGTTGGTGGCCGCGGCCGCGGCCGGAACATCCCCGGACTCAAACGTATAAAGCGCAAATCCGTTTTCTCCGGCTGTCGCCTGAAATACAAGCGCGACCACCCACCCTGCAATGATATGCTTCATGCTGCTCTCTCCAGAATTGACTCATGCCGAAAATAGCGCGTAACCAACGTTTCTACTGCTGTCCTATCGGACAGCATAGATATCGCGCTTATGGGCAGGTTGTCATTGCGCACACCCCGGCTATAGTGCAACGCTGATTTGGAAGACAGGAGTTTCATGAAACGGATGTATACCTTTTTAACGGTGCTGCTGTGCACGTGGACATTGGGTCAGGAGCTGAAAGGCAAAGCCCATTTCCACTCCCTGGAAGATGCAAAAGGCCGACGTATTGACGCAAAAATTCTCTACGTCGGAAACCACTGGGTCTACCTTCAGCACGGCTTCAGAAAACCCGTCCGGTTCGAGCGCGCCAAACTGGCCGAATCCTCCAATACCCTGCTCGACCAATGGGCCGATGCATTTATGGATGCCCTCACTGCGGAAGAGTTGAAACGTGTCGTGGATACCGCAAATGCCGCCAGCAAAGGAAAACCGCTTCTCGTCGACCCCGATCCGGCCTCCGGCGTCTGGAAACTGAACGAAACCTTTTCCGATGAATTTAATGCCCGGACGCTCGACGAAAAAAAATGGAACCGCAACCTGCGTCCCTGGGGCGAACGCGCCTGGCGCTCCGAAAACGTCTGGCAGACCCAAGGCCGGCTTTTCATTCAAGCCAAATGGGATCCGCACCGCGACCGCCGCGGAAACGAATATTTCTACACCTGCGGCATTGCCCAGTCCTATGAAAAAACAACCTACGGCTATTTCGAGGCCAGCATCAAAGGCTGCTCCCGCTTCCCCGGCCTCTGCCCGGCCTTCTGGCTCTACAGCAACGGCCGCGAAAAAAATCCCGACTACCCGCACATCACCTACTCCGAAATCGACATCATCGAAATGCTGCAGGGCGGATTCGACCCCGTGAAACGCGAAAAAACCGGCCCCTCCCACATGGACTGCAACCTCCACACCCGCGAGATCATCGACGGCAAAGAAACCTGGCGGCGCCCCCAGCATTGGCCGGAAGTCTGCCGCAATGTCTGGGATGCCCCCTGGGATCCACGCGACGACTTTCACGTCTATGCCTGCGAAAACACCCCGGAAAAAATCACCTGGTATATCGACGGCATCAAAGTCGCGGAATCGCCCAACCACAACTGGCACCTGCCCATGACCCTGACCTTCACCATGGAACTCCGCCCGCCGCTCATCGACTGGGCCGGCGAAGACGGTCGCGTCCCCGTCCCCGAAAACGCCACCCGCGACGGCTTCCCCACCCACATGGAAGTCGACTACGTCCGCAGCTGGGTGAACTGATTCAAAAAACACGACTCCGGGGTTAATCGGAATCAGGCATAAACACCCTGACGTTATTAAATTGAACGAACCGGCTTTGTGAACACAAAGCAATGAGCAACAGGAAAGGCCGTGTCACCTTTTACGCGGATGGACATCCTTGGAAGGGAAAAGTCCACTAAGTTAAGGCTCGCAGGGCTGGAACGGTTGAGCTTGCGAGACCTTCGACTTCCAGTCATTAGAACTTTTCAACCTCTGAAAAATGTAGGCCACGTCCCCGACGTGGCGGGCGGCAGAGCGGACGCACCACTCCGGAGGCCATTCAGTACCGCACCCTCGATCGCCAGCTTTGGGTCTGATAACGAAATAATAGGACTACACTTACCCGTTATGAGGCCGGTCCCACAGGATTTGTTCTGGCCGCTTGGATAGTATCTAAGGAATGACTGCTTTACTAGAATACGGGATTGAATAAAGCGGCGGAAATACTGCAATCCGAGGACCGACTCTTTTCCTGAACTCATCAACAGGCGATGTCCAACTAGCCTCAATTGAATTGTTGCTTTTTATTCTCTTGGAAAACCCTGTTTTTCAAGCCCTTCTCGAGGATTGTACTGCATCCAGGAGTTTTTTTTGCCGAAATACTGAGGTTTGCTGAATTCAAAATAACACGTTGGATTATCAGCAAGGTAGATCCGGAATATTATGCCTTCAATACTCTCTACTGCATCATCCTGAGAATAGCCTTCTTCTCCTGGAACTGATATTATTCGACATCGGTGAAAGATGGGTAATTCTTCTGTTGTAAACAGTGCCTCTGAGTTTGGTTTGAGGCTCCCCACTCTTGTGCCTGTTTCGCAATAGAACACATCTTCTAAACCGTCATATCCTTTTCTTTTTATAAATGTACAATAGTCAACGCCGATGTTGCCGAAGTCAGTTGCGCCCTTGTTCTCAAGGGTCAAGGTGTGGGTAACGAGTTTCTTTTCGGTGTAAAGTCGGGCCTTATAGGTGTAGTTCTTCATCTTCCGTTCGATATCTTTGGGATTAGAGCGATTTGACTCCTTTTCTGAACTATCAATGTCTATTTTCAGGGACCTCCCATCCTTTAAGAGAAATATTTTAATCCAACTGCCAATATATTCCTGATCCTCAACACTGAAAATACCTGGCGAGACTGTTGCTCTTTTACGGTTATCACGTTCAATGGTAACCTTCCCGTTCTTGGAGTCAAAAGACACTAACTTGGCTTTAATAGTGCGACCTTGTAGGTCAGTAAAACTTCTATACTCATCATCCCCGAAGGATGTGATGCAGCATAGGATGAAAAAAAATAGCATTACCGATTTCATTTATACTCCTTTATTTAGCAGAACGTTAATCCTGACCCGCTTGGGAAACAAACTTTACCTAATCAACGGGCGTTGTCCAAGTAGGGTCCAGGATCTGGTTCGAAAACATAATCAGTCATATTCTGTTCACTAGAAGAATCTTTTTGCATGTTTAAGAGAGCCTTCAAATTCGTCTTCAGGATAGCATACAGTCGGTTCGCTTATGTCATGAGTAGCCCCGTTGTCTTCTAACCAATCGATAATTTTAAGTGCGGAATCCTTAAGTTCTTC